>CAZRSM010000172.1:0-2565 GCA_964602755.1 uncultured Planctomycetales bacterium | reverse complement strand
TTCGCCAGGCAAGCTGCACCAGGCGGCGACGGTGGCGGCGGTTGACGGGCCGATTGGTGAATTAATCACTTCTGCTGAGCCGGTGGGGGCCAATCTGATAGTGATACGCACGCGCATAGGCGCCGCCGGCCCGGTGGCGGTCGAGCTCGACGCCCGCGAGCTGCCCGAGGTGGCCGGCACGGTGGCCGGCGACGATACGGTCTTCGTGGCCGTGCGCAGCCGCAGTGCCCAGGGACGGGTGCTGGCGCTGCTCAGGAAGTGGGCCAGGTGAGGGCCATCGAAGGTGGCCGGGGACGGTAGCGACACAAGGCGGGGCGGGGTCGGCGGGTCATGCCCAGGAATGCGGATATCCGGCGCGTGCTGATCGTCGGCAGCGGTCCGATCGTCATCGGACAGGGCTGCGAATTCGACTATTCCGGCACGCAGGCCTGTCGTGCGCTGCGCGAGGAAGGCGTGGCGGTGGTGCTGCTCAACAGCAACCCCGCCACCATCATGACCGATCCCGAACTGGCCGAGCGCACCTATATCGAACCCGTTACGCCCGAGGGCATCGAGCGCATCTGCGAGCGCGAAGCCGCCCGCGGCACGCCGATCGACGCCCTGCTGCCGACGCTCGGCGGCCAGACCGGGCTGAACTGCGCCATGGCGGCCGAGCAGCAGGGCATCCTGGCGCGCCACGGCGTGCGGCTGATCGGGGCCGACTGCGAGACCATCGCCCGCGCCGAGGACCGCGAGACGTTCAAGCGTACCGTCAGCCGGGCGGGCGTGGCGGTGCCGCGCTCGGGCATCGCCCGCTCGCTCGATGAGGCCTGGCAGGTGCTGGCCGACGTGGGCCTGCCGGCCTGCATCCGGCCGGCGTACACGCTGGGCGGCACGGGCGGCGGCATGGCCCGCAGCCGCGAGCAGTTCCAGAGGCTGATCAGCGACGGGCTGAGCCGTTCACCGATCGGGCAGGTGCTGATCGAGGAAGACCTGACCGGCTTCAAGGAATTCGAGCTGGAGATGATGCGCGACCGGCGCGACAACGTGGTGGTCGTCTGCTCGATCGAGAACCTCGACCCGATGGGAGTGCACACCGGCGATTCGATCACCGTGGCGCCGGCGCTGACCCTGACCGACCGCGAGTATCAGCAGATGCGCGACGCGGCCATCGCGGTGATGCGGGCGGTGGGGGTGACCACCGGCGGGGCCAACATCCAGTTCGCGGTCGATCCGCGCAGCGGACGCATGCTGGTGATCGAAATGAACCCGCGCGTCTCGCGCTCGTCGGCCCTGGCCTCGAAGGCCACCGGCTTCCCGATCGCCAAGATCGCCGCCAAGCTGGCCATCGGCTACTGCCTCGACGAGCTGCGCAACGACGTCACGCGCGAGTCGTCGGCGTGTTTCGAGCCGGCGATCGACTATTGCGTGGTGAAGATGCCGCGCTTCTGCTTCGAGAAGTTCCCCGAGGCCGACGAGACGCTGACCACCTCGATGAAATCGGTCGGCGAAGCGATGGCCATCGGGCGCACCTTCAAGGAGGCCTTCCAGAAGTGCATCCGCTCGCTGGAGATCAAGCGGGCCGGCTACGGGCTGTACCGCGGCGACAAGTGGCTGGCGGCCCAGGACGCGCCGCCGGAGGAGGCCGAGACGGTCTGGCTCGACGCTCACGGCGGCCAGGGCACAGGACCGTTGTTCGGGCCGGCGGCGCTGGTCGAGCCGCCGGCCGACGTGCACGAACAGGCTGCGCACCAGTGGCCGATTCCCGAGCAGGTGCTGGTCGAGAAGATCTCTACGCCGTGCCAGGGCCGCATCTACTACATCCGCTACGCGCTCAAGCAGGGCTGGAGCGTGGAGCGCATCTGCGAGCTGTCGGGCATCGACCCGTGGTTCGTGGACCAGATGGCCGAGCTGGTGGCCTTCGAGCAGCGGCTGGCGGAAGTGGCGCCGGTCAACGGGGCCTTGCGACGGCCGCCGGCGGAGCTGCGCGCGGTATTCGCCCAGGCGCGGGCCTGGGGTTACTCCGACGAGCAGTTGCGGCGGATCTGGGGGATCGACCAGGCGGCGCTCGAGCGCCTGAAGACCCAGCTCGATCGGCCGGCCTTCAAGCAGGTGGACACCTGCGCAGCCGAGTTCGCCGCCACGACGCCTTACTACTACGTGACGCACCAGCGCCCGCAGTTGCACGTCGTGGAAAACCCCCGGGCGGCGGCCGAGCTGCGCGACCTGGCCCGGCGGGGCGACCGCGCGGCCCTGGGCGCGGCGGTGCGGAAGCTGGGCGGCTCGGCGTCGGTGCGCTGCCGGGTGCTCGACGAGCGGCACGTGCTGGTCGAGTCGCACGACGACGAGCTGCGGGTCGGCCAGCGGCCCAAGGTGATCGTGCTCGGCGGCGGCCCCAACCGCATCGGGCAGGGGATCGAGTTCGACTATTGCTGCGTGCACGCGGTGCAGGCGGCGCGGGCGGCGGGCTTCGAGACGGTGATGATCAACTCGAACCCCGAGACCGTCAGTACCGACTACGACATCAGCGACGTGCTGTGTTTCGAGCCGCTGACGCTCCCGGACGTGCTGGGCATCTGCCAGCGG
>CAZRSM010000171.1:0-11864 GCA_964602755.1 uncultured Planctomycetales bacterium | reverse complement strand
TGCTGCGTGATCGGCCCCAGACTGCCTACAACTACGTCGAGCGCTACGCCCGGGAAACCGGGCGCCTGCCGCCCGCCGACGCCGGCCCGGCGGCCCGCTGGCAGCGCATCTGGTGGCTGGCCAGCGCCCGGCAATACCGCGGCATGGTCTCCGGCTCGCTGGCCGGGCTGCACCAGCGCCTGGCCTGGTTGGCGGATCGCTGTGTGCCGCCACCGGCGCGCTGGCCGCTGGCGGTCGCCGCCGTCGTCGCGTTGCCGGGACTCATGACCCTGGCCCGCCGCCGACCCGAGAGCCTGCTCCTGCTGGCCGCGCCGGGACTGGGGACGATTGGTTTCCTGGCGTACTATCAGGTCGCCGACGACGCGGCCGACGTGGCACCGCTGGCCTGGAGCATCACCGCCCTGCTGGGCACCGGCCTGGGGCGGGCCCTGCTCTGGCAGCCGCTGCGCCGGCTCACGCGGGCCACCTGGGCGCTCGCGATCCTCTCGGCGACGCTGTCCTGGCACCAGGCCGGGCGTCTGCCGGCATGGGGACGGCTCTACGACGCCGGCGACTACCTGGCCAGCGTCGAGCTGGAAGCCCTGCCGGCCGGCAGCGTGGTGCTGGCCGCCTGGAACGAGGCCCCGCCGCTGTCCTACGACCTGCTGGTCAGGGAGCGCGGCTCGCGTTTGCACCTGGTGGTCGCGCCGCCTGGCCGCTGGTTCAGCCTGGGCCAGAGCCGCGCCGCCGAGTCGCCAGTATTCTTTGCCAATCCCGTAGCGGTGCCCGACGGCTGGCGGTTGCGGCCCGAACACGGCTTGTGGCGTCTGCTCCCGGCCGCCGGGCCGCCCGAGGCCGCTGGCCGTGGCGACGCCCACTGATGCGAGGTTCGAAGCAAACATGTACAAACTGGTATTGATAGCGGTTGCCGGCGGCGTCGGCTCGCTGCTGCGCTATCTGGTGGCGGGACTGGCCCAACGGCTGGTCGGCGGGGCGCTCTTGCTGAGCGTGCCGGCGGGCACGCTGCTGGTCAACGTCACCGGCTCGGCCCTGCTGGGCTTTCTGGCCTGCGCGTTGCCGGCAGTGTCGGCGTGGCCGGCCGAGTGGCGGGTGGCGCTGCTGGTCGGCGGACTGGGCGGCTTTACGACCTTTTCGACCTTCGCGCTGGAGACCTTCCGCCTGGCCGACGAGGGCCAATGGGGCTTCGCGCTGCTCAACCTGGCCCTCAACAACGCCCTGGCACTGGCCGCCGCCTGGCTCGGCTGGCGCCTGGCCGAGCGGATCTACGGAGTCGTGTCATGAAGATTCCCAAAGACGGCTGTCTGTTGCGCGTGTTCATCGGCGAATCCGATCGCTGGCACGGCCGCCCGCTGTACGAAGCCATAGTGCTCAAGGCCCGCGAGCTGCACCTGGCCGGCGCCACCGTCCTGCGCGGCCCGATGGGCTTCGGCGCCGGCAGCCGCATCCACACCGCCAAGCTGCTGCGCCTGAGCGAAGATCTGCCGATCGTGATCGAGATCGTCGACAGCAAGGAGAAAATCGACCAACTGCTGCCGCATATCGACGAGATGATGTCCGACGGGCTGGTCACGCTCGAGCGCGTCCAGATCATCCAGTACCGCGCCGGCAATCCGGCCGCCGACGCCTGACCTCCGCCTCTGCCAACCGGAGAACCGGGGCCTACTCGAACGCCCCGGCCGAGGGACACCAGCGTGCCAGCACGCACTGCTCGCACCTGGGCTTGCGGGCCGTGCAGACCTCGCGCCCGTGACGGATCAGGGCATGGGCCAGGCAGGTCCAGCTTTCGCGCGGAAACAGCTCGGTCAGGTCGCGCTCGATCCTGACCGCGTCCTTGTCGTCGCGGGCCGTGCTCAGCAGGCCCAGCCGCTGCGCCAGGCGCCCCACGTGCGTGTCGACCACTATCCCCTCATTTACCCCGAACCACGTGCCCAGCACGCAGTTGGCCGTCTTGCGGGCCACGCCCGGCAACGCCGTGAGCTCTTCCATCGCGGCCGGTATCTCGCCGCCGTGGCGCTCGCAGACAGCCCTGGCCATGCCGATCAGGTTCCTGGCCTTGTTGCGGAAGAACCCGGTCGAGCGGATCAGCTCCTCCAGCTCCTCCTGACGCGCACCGGCCAGCGCCCGCGCGTCGGGATAGCGGGCAAACAGCGCCGGCGTCACCTGGTTGACGCGCTCGTCGGTGCACTGGGCCGAGAGGATCGTGGCCACCAGCAGCTCATACGCGCTGCGGTGGTGCAGCGCGCAGGTGGCCTGCGGATAGGCCCGGCGCAAAGCCGCCAGAATGCGCCCCGCGCGCCCCTTGCGCTGCCGTGGCGTCTCGTCGATTTCAAGTCGTCGGGGCCGGGCGGCGGCCCGCCGGGCGGTTCCCTGCGACGCCCGGCCGGCCTTCCCCCCACCCCGGGCCGATCCGCCGGCGCGGGCGCCCGTGCGGGCGGCGGCTTTGCGCGTCGTCCTGTCGGCCACCTTGCGGCGGGGCATGGCTGGTCCTCCTCGGCCGGAGCGGCCGGGCGCCCAATGTGCATCAGCCGGACCGGATGTCAAGTTTCGATCGGCCGCACCACCAGGTCGTAGCCCTCGCTGCCGACGCACTCGACCTGCACGAAGCTCCCCGGCGGCAGCTCGCAGCCCTCCACGATGCACGCCGCGTCGACCTCCGGCGCCTGGCCGGCATGCCGGCCCAGCAGCCGTCCGTGCTCGTCGCGCCCGTCGATCAGCACCTCCAGCCGCTGACCCATGCGCCGCCGGGCGGCCGCGAAGGCCACCTCCTGCTGCGCAAGCATCAACTGTTCGTAGCGCCGCCGGCGCGTGGCCTCGTCGACCTGGTGCTTCATGCGGCCTGCGGGCGTGTCCGGCTCGCGCGAATACTCGAAAGCCGCCACCGCGTCGAAGCCGAAATCGCGCACGAAAGTCAGCAGCTCGCCTAACTCGGCCGCGCTCTCGCCGGGAAAGCCCACGATGAACGTCGAGCGGATCGCAACGCCGGGAATCCGTCGCCGGATGCGCTCGAGCAGCCGCTCGGTCTGCCGGCGCGTCACCCGCCGATACATGGCCCGCAGCACGCGGTCGCTGATGTGCTGCAGCGGGATGTCGATGTACTTGACGATGCGCTCGCACTCGGCGATCGCGTCCAGCATCTCGTCGGTCAGCACCGACGGGTAGACGTACATCAGCCGCAGCCAGCGCGCCGCCGTGCACTGCTCATCGAGCGTGCGCAACAACCCGGCCAGCCCCGGCCCGTAGCCCAGGTCGCGGCCATAGCTGGTGGTGTCCTGCCCGATCAGCAGCAGCTCGCTGGCCCCGTCGGCGATCAGCTCGTGACACTCGGCCACGATCTGCTCGACCGGCTTGCTGTGCAACGGACCGCGGATGGCCGGGATCGTGCAGAACGTGCATTTCTGGTCGCAGCCTTCGCTGATCCGCACGTAGGCATAATGCTGCGGCGTCAGGCGCAGCCGACCGGCGTCCGACCACGGCCGGGCGTGATACGGCCCCAGGAACAGCTCCGGGCCGCCCTGGCGCCCCGCGCCGCAGGCGGCCAGCGCCCGCACGATGTCGTCGCGGTTGTTCACCCCCACCAGGGCATCGATCTCGGGCACCTCTTCCAGCAGCCGCTGCCCGTCGCGCTGCACCAGGCAACCCGCCACGATCAGGTGACGCAACTCGCCGCGGCGTTTCTTCCCGGCCAGCTCGCGCAGCACTGCCAGCGCCTCGTCGCGGGCCGCCGCCAGAAAACCGCACGTGTTGACCACCACGGTGTCGGCCAGCTCCTCGTCCACGCTGATGACCGCCCCCGCCTCGGCCAGCCGCGCCAGGATGATCTCCGAGTCCACCAGGTTCTTCGGACAACCCAGCGACACGAACGACACCACGTGCTCGCCGGTGCCCGCGACCCGCCCGGCCGACGGCGACACTGCAGCGGCCGGCGGCTGGTCGCCCAGCACGGGCAACGCGCGACCGGCGGGTTGCTCTGGAGACTCAGGTGTGCTCATGGGTCAGGCAGGGCTGGGCAGCGGACCGGCCTCTTCATCAGGCGGCGGCTCGACCGGCCGGGCCACCGGCCGCTGACTCTGGCGCCGCTGCTGCTCGGCCGCGATCAGGTCGGCCACCGTGGGGCGGTCCAGCGTCTCGCCGCGGATCAGCAGGCGCACTTCCTCGCCGTCGAGCGTCTCGTACTTGAGCAGCGCCTTGGCCACCGCTTCCAGCTTCTCGCGATTCTGCTCGAGCAACTGGCGCGTGTCGTGGTAGGCCTCGTCGATGATGCGCTTGACTTCCTCGTCGATCAGCTCGGCGGTCCTGGTGGCGATTTCCTTGCCCAGCGGCAGGTCCCACGGCCCCATGCCATTGTGGTCGTTGCCGTAGTAGACGAAGCCCAGCCGATCGCTCATGCCCCACTCGGTGATCATGCGCCGCGCCAGTTGCGTGGCCTGGCGGATGTCGCTCTCGGCGCCGGAGTTGGTGTCGTGACCAAGCAACTCCTCGGCGATGCGCCCCGCGCAAAGCACCCGCAGGGTGGCCTCGACGTAACTGCGGTTGACCGTTACCCGGTCCTTCTCGGGCAGCGAGAACGTCGCCCCCAGCGCCGGACCACGCGGGATGATGCTCACCTTGTGCACCGGATCGGCGCTTTCGAGCAGACTCTGCACCACCGCGTGCCCGGCCTCGTGATAGGCCGTCAGCTCGCGGTCCTTGTCTTCGATCACCCGGCTGCGCTTGGCCCGCCCCCAGCGGATCTTGTCGCGGGCTTCCTCCAGGTCATCCAGGTCTACCGCGTCCTTGCCCGCCATCGTCGCCAGCAGCGCCGCCTCGTTGATGATCGCCGCCAGGTCGGCCCCGCTGAACATCGGCGTGGCCCGCGCCAGCCGCTGGAGCTTCGGC
This sequence comes from uncultured Planctomycetales bacterium, assembly GCA_964602755.1. Taxonomy (GTDB): domain Bacteria; phylum Planctomycetota; class Phycisphaerae; order UBA1845; family Fen-1342; genus JALSRY01. Next base: position 6,989 of record CAZRSM010000171.1, on the reverse strand, counting down.
TCGATCGGCGGCTGGAGCTTGATCTTGCGCGCGTGCACCTTGAGGATCTCGAAACGCCCCTTGACGTCCGGCAGCGGCACGAACACCTGCCGGTCGAAGCGCCCCGGCCGCACCAGCGCCGGGTCGAGCACATCGGCCCGGTTGGTGGCCGCGATCACGATCACCTGGTCGCTCGAATCGAAGCCGTCCATCTCGACCAGGATCGCGTTGAGCGTCTGTTCGCGCTCGTCGTGCCCGCCGCCGGTGTAGCCCTGACCGCGGCGCCGGCCCACGGCGTCGATCTCGTCGAGGAAGATGATGCAGGGCGAGTTCTCCTTGGCCTGGCGGAACAGGTCGCGCACCCGCGAGGCGCCCACGCCCACGAACATCTCGACGAAGTCCGAACCACTGATCGAGAAGAACGGTACGTCGGCCTCGCCGGCGATGGCCTTGGCCAGCAGCGTCTTGCCGCAGCCCGGCTCACCCACCAGCAGTACGCCGCGCGGAATGCGCCCCCCCAGCCGCTCGAAACGCCGCGGGTTCTTGAGAAACTCGACGATCTCGTAGACCTCTTCCTTGGCCTCGTCGATGCCGGCCACGTCGGCGAACGTGACCTGCGTGTGCTCCTTGGTGGTCACCCGGTGACGGCTGCGACCGAAGTTGCCCAGCATCCCCGCCCCGGCCCCGCTCTGACGCAGTTGCCGGAAAATGAAAAACCACAGCAGCCCCAGCAAGAACAGCCACGGCAGCATCGGCAGGAAAAACGTCATGAACATGCCGCGGTCGCTCTTGTCCCACACGGCGACCTTGTTGGGGGCCTCCTTCTCCACCATCTGATCGAAGTGGTAGAAGTCGGAAACCAGCCCGCTGCGCCGCACACGCACCGTGTCGGTCCCCAGCTCCGGCAGCTTGCGCCGCAGCTTGACCGTCATCGAGTTGTCACTGGTGACCGTGATCGACGTGACGTCCCCGTTGCGCAGATACGTCTTGAAGTCCTTGTTCGAAACCTCAGGGTGGCTGTTCATGTTGCGCTGAAACATCAGCAACATGATCAGCACCGCCCCCAGCATCAGCAGCCAGCTGAAAGCGCCGCGGGACATGCGCGGCGGCAACTTCGGCCCCTCGCCGTTGCCGTCGGTGCCGCGATTGGGCGGACGTTGTGGCGCGTCGTTATCAGGCATTAAAGCTCAACTCTTCGCTCAGGCGCCGCCGTGCGGCGCTACCCGGGATTATTCGTGAGACCCAGCCGCCTGCATATCGGCCGGCGCCGCGGGCACCTACCACTCATTGTACATTTGGGCCACTATGCGGGCCGCCATCCGGTCGACAACCTTCTGTTTGGCGAATTCTTCGGACTCGCCCACCGGCGGCATGTAGTCCACCGCCTGCAACAGCAGCGGCCGGTCGACCAGAATCCGCCCTGTGCGCGCGTCCTTCCATTCGAGTCGGATGACCATCGTCATCTGTTTCTCGCGCGGCTGGCGCGACCGGAAGTCGGGCGCATAGGCCGCCTGGGGACTGTCCAACACCTCGCCCCGTAGGATGGTATCTGCTTTGTCACGCGGGGCGACCCGATAAGGCGTGTCGCTGGCAATCCGCTTCTTGACCGCCTCGGTCAGCAGAAACTCGAAATCCCGCCGAAACGTCCGCGATTCGAACGGCTGCACGTACACCGTCTGTATGCCGGTCCGGAAAACCGCATCGCTGGTATAGCCGCAGCCCAGCGTCGCCGCTCCGGCGACCAACAACGCTGCAAACAAAGCGGCCCTCACGGCTGATCCTCCGCCGCCTGGTTATCGGACGACTCGTCCGGCGACGCCTCATCCAGCGCCGACTCTTCGCCCGCCGACTCGTCTTCCAGACCGTAACCCAGCTCCCGCAGTGCCGCCCGCGCTTCGCGCGCCGCCAGCGTCTCCGGCCAGTCTTTGACGATCAGACGATAATAGAACGCCGCCGCGTCCGGGCGCCCCGTCTTCTGGTACCAGCGGGCTACGTACAGGTCCTTCTCAGCCCGCAACTGCCGGATGCCTGCCAGGCGCTCGGCCACGTGCTCCTGCTCGGCGTACGCCGGAAACTGGCTCTCGAGCTGACGATAACGCACCTCGGCGTCGAGCAGCGCACGGTCGTCGAACTTGATGCCCGGGAAGGCCGCTTCGGCCGCCTCGGCCGCCCGCAGCATCGCCAGCTTGGTGTACCGCCCGTAGGGATGCTCGCGCACCAGGTTGGCGTACTCGTCCTGCGCCAGGTCCATCTCGCCGTGCGTGAAGTAGTAATCCGCCTTGAGCTTGAGCGCCAGCTCGCCGAGCCGCGTGCCCGGCACGCGCTCCCAGATGCGGTCCAGGATCTCGATGCCGTCGTCGTAGGCCGGCAGCCTCAGGAACTTCCAGACGATCCGCTTCTCGCCGGCCAGGAACGCCCGCGCCACCTCCAGCTCGCGCCGCAGCACCTTGTAGAACAGCTCGCCGCCGGTGTTCTCGGCCACCAGTTCGTAGTGCTCATAGGCCTGGTAATAGTGCTCGCGCCCGAACTCGGCATCGCCCAGCAGCAGCTCGGCCTCGTAATAGCGCTCGTGGTCCGGGTTCTGCTCGGTCCACTCGGCCAGCAGCTTGCGGACCGCCTTGTACTCGCCCCGCGCCAGCAGCTCGCGCGCCTGGTCCAATGCCCCCACCGGAGTGCTCGGCGGCGGAGCCGGCCGGGCCACCCACTGCCCCGACTCGGGATCCAGTACTTCCCGCTCGCGATACCGCTCCTGCTGGGCCGCTGCCGCCAGAACCAGCCAGCCCGCGATCACCCATGCCAGCCACCTGATGCCCATCGTGCTCACCTCGAAAGTCGACCTCGGACGGGCGGATTATACGGCCAGCTACGGGAATAATCACCGCCGCGCCGTCCACGCAACGCCGTATCGCTTCGAGCAGGCCGTGCCGCCGCTTGCCCCCCTGGAGTGAGGGGCGAATACGCAGGGCGGCTCTGGCGGCCGACCAGCGCGACGGCCACGCTCCGCCGACAGACGCGATCGGCGGTATTGACCAATAACCGTGTCGGGCGGAACCCGACCTGCAAACTCATAAAGGGAGGCGAAGACGACGCGGCGCGCAACGGCCTGGCAGTCGTGCTGCGCCCGAAGCGCGACAATTCGTCATTCGTAATTCGCTGTTCGCAGCTCTCAGTGTCATCCCCCGTGTTTGCGAATGGCCGCGATGTCGCGCCGCGCCCGCGCCAGGGCCGCTCGCAGATTCCGCAGAAAAGCGTCCGTCTGCTGCTCGGCCCGTTGGCGGACCTCCTGGTAGCCGCGCAGGTCCTCCAGCATGCCGTCCAGCTCGATCATCAGATCGGCGAACCAGTCGTCGTCATAACGCTCGATCTGCTTGGCCGCCTCGTCGAACGCCGCCTTCAGCCGCGGGTCGACGCCCGCCGCGCCGTTCTTGAGCGCCGCCGCGTACTTGTGGATCACCGCCCGCAGGCGCTTGACTTCTTCCCCGACCGCCCGCTCGCGCTCCACCAGCCGCCGGGCCGCCTCGCGCCGCTCGAAGCGCTCCGAGCTGGTGTGCAACACCCGCTGGTATTCCTCCAACTGCTCCTTGGGCAACAGCGCCGGCAGCGAATCGTGCATGGCCTCCAGCCGCCGGCGCACCCACACGCAGGTCTTCAGATCGCCCTGTTCGGCCGCGGCCGCCGCGTGTCTTACCAGCTCGGCGAGTTGTCGCCGCGAGCGGTCGCGGTTCTCGACCATCTCCGCCACGCGCGCCTCGCAGTGCTGCACCTGCTCGGCCTTGACCTGTCCCGGGTAGCGGCGGCGCAGGTCGCGGATGCGCTCCAGTACCTCGTTGGCACCGACCTCGTTGTACGCCGCCAACTGCTGGTCGAGCTCGAACCGCAGCTTGGACATCGAACGCCGCACGCGCTCGCCCAGCGGTACCTCGTACTTCACCGGCCGCGTGCGGTAGGTGGCGCGCGGCTGCTCCTGATCGGGCAGGTGCGCCCGGGCGCGCAGCTCGGCCTCGCGCTCGGCGATGAAGGCCCGCAACATGCCCTCGAGGATCGGATCGTTGCGCACCTCGGGATGGTTCAGCGCGCGGGCCGACACGTAGGCCAGCGACTCCGGGTCGCGCACCTCGCGCATGATCTCGCTGCAACGCTGCTGATAGATCGACTCGCGCCGCCGGGCGTCCGACCGCACTCCTTGCCCGGGCAGCCCGAAAACCGCCAGCCGCAGCAGCGCCGGGTCGATTCCCGCCAGCCGCGCCGCCGAGCACGTCGCCTCATCCAGATCGCATTCCACGCGCGCCCGCGCGTCGAGCCAGCCCCGATCCGCCAGAAACCGCCACAGGCCGCGCCCCAACGCCGCCGGCAGTGCCCGCGTCACCACGCGCGCCACCTCGCGCGGCGACAGCTCGCTGCGCAGCACGAAAGCCGCTTCGAGCGCCGCGCTCGCCGCGCGACACAGCTCCGCCCCGCGCTGCGTGGCGGCCGCCGAACCGGTCGACTCATCGGGCTGGCTGGCAGTGCGCATGATTTGTACCCACACCGGGAACTGACCGTCTGCTTGACAGATCATACCCGATATCGCCGGCTGGTGCCCAGCGTCGAACTTCGGCTTGCCGCCGAACGTCGGCTGCTATAGATTCGCGCCCGGTGCGTCGTCGACCGGCGGATCAGGTCAAGGAGTCGAGCCATGAAACTGGGTGTGATGGGAGCCGGCCTGGCATCCATGGGCTGGGAAAAAGCGCTGGACTACTGCCAGCAGGTGGGCCTGGAGGCCATCGAGATCCCCGTCGGAGCCTACCCCGGCAAGCCTTTCTTCGAGCCGGCCGAAGTCCTCGAAGACAAAAACGCGATTCAGCGAATCAAGGACGACTGCGCCCGGCGCAACCTCGAAATCATCGGCCTGGCCGTGCACGGCAACCCCGTCAGCCCCGATCCCGAAACCGCCAGAGAGCACGAGCAGGCCCACGATATCGCCGTCCGCCTGGCTCCCAAGCTCGGCACCGACGTGGTGATCAACTTCTCGGGCTGTCCCGGCGGCGCGCCCGGCGACAAGATGCCCAACTGGGTAACCTGCGCCTGGCCGCCGGAGTTCGAGAAGATCCGCGACTATCAGTGGAACGAAGTGTTGATACCGTTCTGGAGCCGCAAGGCCAGGGAGGCCGCCGACGAGGGCGTCAAGATCGCTTTCGAGGCCCACCCGGGCTTTTGCGTCTACAACCCCGAGACGATCCTCAAGCTGCGGGCCGCCTGCGGGGACAACCTCGGCGCCAATCTGGACCCCTCGCATTTCTTCTGGCAGAACATCGACCCGGTCGAGGCCGCCCGCGTGCTGGGCGACGCCGGCTGCATCTACCACGTCCACGGCAAGGACACCGGCATCGACGCGCACAACACGCGCATCAACGGCACGCTGGACGCCAAGAGCTACGGCGACGTGCACAATCGCTCGTGGGTCTTCCGCACCTGCGGCTACGGCCACGGGGACGAGTTCTGGAAGCCGTTTGTCAGCATGCTCAGGCTCAAGGGCTACGACGGCGTGATCAGCATCGAACACGAAGACTGCATGATGAGCGTGCAGGAAGGCTTCGAAAAGGCCGTCGCCTACCTGCGCAGCGTGCTGATCAAGGAAAGCGCCGGCGAGGCGTGGTGGTTCTAGAGTGCAAAGTGCAGAGTGCAAAGTAGGGTGGGCACTGCCCACCGCGAACCCCCTCACCCGCATATGTCCGCCGGGGTGGCCTCGACCAGGCGGCCGGAAAGGACCAGGGTTCAAGGCACAAAGGCACTGAGGCACGAAGGCAACAAGGCTATCGGGCAACGGAACAGTATGTAAATGCCAGCGTGCGGGGTGGATTGAATGCTGTCGGAAACCCAATCACTCGCTGACGCACGAAGTGGACTGGACCGCTTTCTTGCCGACAACCCGGAGTTGGAGGAGCTTTCGGCGCGGCTGGCTCGCTTCAATGTGTTTCGCGTGCTGCGCATCGAGCAGACCGAGATTAGACACACCAACGTGCTGGCGTGGCTGTTGGACCCGACCGGCTCCCATGGCCTGGGGCGCACGGTGCTTCGGCGCGTGTTGTCGTCCATTCTGCTGGCGGCCAAGGCGCCGGTCGATGGTGTGTCCGCCGCCCGCGTCGAGCTGATGGACTTTTCGGACGTCGAGATTCGGCGTGAGTGGCGGCATATCGACCTGATGGTCATATGTCACGACGAGAACGACCGAATGGTCCTGTTGATAGAGAATAAGCTTAAATCGCGTGAACACTCGAACCAGCTGCAACGATACATAGCAATCGCCCGCACGGAGTTTCGTGACTACTCGATAGTGCCTGTATACCTGACACTTAACAGTGACAGCCCTCCCCCCGATGCCGCGCAAAGCGCATACATTCCCTGGAGCCACGCCGAATTACTCCAGACTCTAGAGCTGGTCATGCAGCAGCGGCGCGATCAGCTTACGCTGAATGTGGCGGCCTTTCTAGATGACTATCTGGGTACACTGCGGAGTGTCACAATGCAAGATCGCGAGCTGATAGAATTGTGCAGAAGTATTTACCGTAAGCACCGAGAAGCTATCGACTTGATAATCGAGTATGGCAGGGACTCCGTGGCTACCTCGACCATACTCAGTGTAGTTGACTCGGATGGAAGGCTGCAACGGAACTCCCCAGCCAGTACAACCCGTTTTGCTTTGAAGAGCATTGCCGAGATTGTGCCTGCAAAAAGTGTTGTAATGAATATCTGGAGCGAGCGGGACAAAGGCAGCCGCAAGGACAGAATCAGCTTGGCTATGGAGGTCTGCGTTAAAGACAAGGATTTACGTCTGAGGCTTGCACGAGAGCTGAAGGCTGCGGGCTTCCGACTGAGTAAACGGGCTCTAACTCCTGATGCGCAATCGTCAATCTTCTGGCGCAAGAATAGAGACGTCGATTTGGACGATCCGGATTGCATTCGAACGGAACTTGAAGCGCTACTTGAGGAGGCATCCCCTTACTTCGAGAAGCTGGAGCAGGTGTGCCGGG
>CAZRSM010000170.1:0-5527 GCA_964602755.1 uncultured Planctomycetales bacterium | reverse complement strand
TCGGAGACGATCTGGACATCCAGCCGCGGGTCAACTACGTCTTCCGCGGCAACGGCGACAAGCCTTATCCGATCACCGCACGGCGGCTCGAGCGCGTCGTGCCCGGGCTGCCGCAGGGGGCCGGCGGCGACCTGACCGACTACCTGGGCGGGGCGGCGATGTTCTTCGACGAGCTGTCGCCGCCGCAGTCGACCCAGGCGATCGCCGAGCGCCTGCGCAACATGCGGCTGCAGCCGGATTACCAGAACCTGCCGTGGCGCGACTTCAAGGTCATCGGCATCACGCCGGCCGGGCAGGACCAGCGCGGGCAGACGCTTTACAGCGGGGTCGTGGTGGTGGTCGCCGATCCGCAGATCAACTACGAGACCTCGCCGGATGCCTGGGTGCAGCAGTTGGCCCAGCCCGAGCTGAACCTTGCCCGGGCGGCGCTCGACAAGGAGCAGACGCTGCGCAAGATCACGCAGTTCAAGCCGCAGATCGCCACGCAGGCCAAGACACAGGCCGCGATCGCGCTGCTGCTGAGCTGGGGCATGATCATCGGCTACCTGTGGATCCGCTTCGGCCGGCCGATCTACGGCATCGCCGGCGTGGTGGCCCTGATCCACGACGTGCTGATCGCGCTGGCCTTCGTGGGCATCAGCGGCTGGCTCGGCGGCGTCAAGCACCCGATCGGCAACGCCCTGCTGATCAGCGACTTCAAGATCGACATGACCATCGTGGCGGCGTTCCTGACCATCATCGGTTACTCGATCAACGACACGATCGTGGTATTCGACCGCATCCGCGAGACACGCGGGCGCATGGGCCAGGTCACGCCCGACATCATCAACCGCAGTATCAACCAGACCCTGGCGCGAACGTTGATGACCAGCTTCACGACGTTCGTGGTGCTGCTGGTGATGTACGTCTTCGGCGGCAGCAGCATCCGGGGGTTCAACTTCTGCATGATGATCGGCGTGATCACGGGCACCTACTCCTCGATCGCGGTCGCCTCGCCGCTGCTGATGATGTCGATCGAGCGGCGCCAGGCGGCCGCCCGGGCCAAACTGGCCAAGGCGGGGGCCTAGGCACGGGCTCAGAAAGCAGGCGGCCGGGGCAAAGTGCATGCCACGGTCGGCCGGGACTGTTATAATGCGTGGAGCCCGCGTCGGGGCGATGCGGGCTCCACGCGTTTGTGTCTGTGGGATGTCGAGTCATGCGCGCCGAAGTCAAAGTGGGATTGGTGGTTGCGCTGGTGGTGTTCGCCGGCGGAGCCATCTGGTGGTTCAGCCGCGGCAACGACCAGCAGGGCAGCGTACCGTTCAACAAGTCGGAAGTGGAGCGGAGTCATGGCACCACGCGGCTGGCCCAGGACGCCGTCCCGCAAGCCGTTACGCCCAAGCGCCCGGCGCGCTCGCCGGCGCTCGGCGGTCCGAAGCGGCCGGTGGGGCAGCCGGTCAAACGCACCGCGCTGACGACGCCCAAGCCCGCGGTCGGCGAGAAGCCTGCGGCTGTCGGTGGGCGCCGCCCGCTGGCCGGAGTGCCCAAGACCGGTTCCGCCAGACCCGCCGCGGGCCCGACCGGCACACCCGCAACCGCCGGCCGCGGCGAGATCGCCGGTGGTGCATCACCTGCGGGCCGGGGCGCCAAACCGTCGGCCGCCGTGCAGCCCGGCGCCAAGACTTCCGCGGCGCGCAAGAGCGGCCCCACGCTGGGCGGTTCGCCGCCGGTCGCCCGCGTCGGCGACCGTCCCGCCAGCGAGGTACCCAAGGCCAAGCCGTCGCTGGGTGGCACTCCGGTCAAGAGCGATTCCAAACCACCGACCCTCGCGCCGCCCAAGCGTCGTGATCAGTCTTCCCCGGCCAGGCCGGCCTTCGGTGCCACGACTCGCAGCTACACCATCGTCGCCGGCGATACGCTGATCGACATCGCCCGCGAAGAGTACGGCGACGAGAAGCTCTGGCCGGCGATAAAGGCTGCCAACCCCGGCCTGGACGAGCGGCGGCTGCGCATCGGCATGAAGATCAAGCTGCCCGGCAAAGCCGAGGCCCAGCGGCTGGTGGGCGCCGCGGCGGGCGGCGGCGCGACAGTCGGCAGGCCGGCCCGGCCGGGCGAGCCAGGCGCCGCCCGCATCTACGTGGTCGGCGAGGGCGATACGCTGATCGGCATCGCCCGCAACGTGCTGGGCAAAGCGTCGCGCTGGCACGAGATCTATGAGCTGAACAAGGACCAGCTCGATTCGCCCGACGTGATCCGTCCCGGCATGAAACTCAAGCTCCCCGAGAAGTAGCCCCCACGGGCGACGAGGCCCCACCCATGCGGCGAGTGGCGATCATCGGTTCGCCGGAAAAGGAGGCCGCAGGTGCGGTGATGGAGCGGCTGCGCGGCTGGCTCGATCGGCGGGCCGAGGTGGTCTTCGCCGAGCTGACCTACGACAGTGCGCGCGCCTTGCACGCTAAACCCGAGCTGCTGTTCGTGCTGGGTGGTGACGGCACGATCATCGCCGCGGCCCACAAGCTGCGCGAGCGCCAGTTGCCTATCGTGGGCGTCAACCTCGGCAAGCTGGGCTTCCTGGCCGAGTTCACCATCGAGCAGATCGAAGCCGAGGGGGCCTTCCTGTTCAAGCCTGATCTGCCGATCACGCGGCGCGTCATGCTCGACGTACGGCTCGAGCGCCTCGACGGCTCGTTCTTCCAGACCCCGGCCATCAACGACTGCGTGGTGCTGTCCGGGCCGCCGTTCCGCATGGTCGAGCTGACCGTCGACGTCGACAGCGACCGGGTGGCCGAGCTGCGCGGCGACGGGCTGATCGTGGCCACGGCCAGCGGTTCGACGGCCCACAATCTCTCGGCCGGCGGACCGATCCTCTCGCCGGTCACCGAGGCCATCGTACTGACGCCGGTCTGCCCGCACGCCCTGACCTTCCGGCCGCTGGTGATGGATTCGCACCGGCGGGTGGTGGTTCGGCTGCGACAGGCCAACGAGGGGACGACGGTGGCGATCGACGGCCACACCTGCCGGGCGTTTCACACCTCCGACCGGCTGGTCATCACGCGTTATCCGGCTGATTTTCTGCTGGTGCGTAACCCGCACCGCTCGATGTGGCATGCATTGCGGCAAAAGCTGATGTGGGGGCGGAATCCTCAAAACGGGCAGTAGGCGTGCAACTCTTGCGCGGCGCGGCGCTTGCGCGCGGCGACGGTGCGGGTCGCCGAGAGTGCCGAGGCCACCGACCGATAAGCGCGCTAGAATCATTGCGGTGAGCATCTCACAGGGGGAAACGCGACGCAGGGGCGGGTGTGACGGCGTCGCGAGACTCAGGTATCCGGGTTGCTGCTGCCGATAGAGTGTGTCGGCACGGGCGATTACTGCGTGTCAAAATGTCAGGAAGGGGGTCGTACGGTACGGCCGGGTGTGATTACGTAACTTATTCAGGCGCAGTTGATTACCGCGACCGCGGGCTCCGTGGGCGTCGGGAACGGTGTTTGCAGGACCGGTAATAACAGCGCGGCACAGGGTGGATCATGGATGAACAAGCTGATCGTTGGGGGGAGGTCAACGAGAGGGAGAGAACGATGCGTCATTCACATTGCTCTTCTCCTGCTCACGTTCCGGGACCGGTTTCGAAAGCCTATGCGCCCGCCGACCTCAGATCGCTGGCATTCATCGGGACCTACCCGCCGAGGCAGTGCGGCATCGCCACCTTCACGGCGGACCTGCTGCACGCCATCTCCGGTGAGGCGCCCGCCACGCGGGTGATCGCGGTGGCGCTCAACGACACGCCCGAGGGCTACGACTACCCGCCGGAGGTGCAGTTCGAGATCCTGCAGCAGCGGCTGGCGGACTATCGTCGGGCGGCCGAGTACCTCAACATCAACGGTTTCGACGCGGTCTGCGTGCAGCACGAGTACGGCATTTTCGGCGGCGTCGAGGGCGATCACATCGTCAAGCTGCTGGGCGAGCTGCGGATGCCCAGGATCGCCACGCTGCACACCATCCTGCGCGAGCCCAACCCCGACCAGCGGCGTGTGCTGATGCGCCTGTGCGAGCTGTGCGACCGCGTGGTGGTGATGAGCGAAAAGGGCCGCGGCTTCTTGCGCGAGATCTACAACGTCCCTGACGAGAAGATCCAGGTGATCCCGCACGGCGTGCCCGATACGCCGTTCCTGGATTCGAGCTTCTACAAGGACAAGTTCGGCGTCGGCGGCAAGCGCGTCATTCTCACGTTCGGCCTGCTCAGCCCCAACAAGGGCATCGAGTCGATGATCCAGGCCCTGCCCCGGATCGTCGAGACGCATCCCGACGTGGTTTACGTCGTGCTGGGCGCCACGCACCCGCACATCAAGCGCCACCACGGCGATTCCTACCGGCTCAAGCTGCAGCGCATGGCCTGCCAACTGGGCGTCGACGACAACGTCATCTTCCGCGACCAGTTCGTCGAGCTGTCCGAGCTGTGCGAATACCTGGGGGCCGCCGACGTTTACGTAACGCCGTATCTCAACGAAGCCCAGATCACCTCGGGCACGCTGGCCTACGCCATGGCCACCGGCAACGCGATTGTCTCGACGCCGTACTGGTACGCCGAGGAGATGCTGGCCGACGGGCGCGGCAAGCTGGTGCCGTTCAACGATCCGCAGGCTCTGGCTCAGGCGGTCAACCAGTTGCTGGACGACGAGCAGCAGTGGCTCAGCGTGCGGCGGCGGGCGTACGAGTTCACCCGCAACCACGTGTGGAAGGAAGTGGCCCGGCGCTACCTGGCGGTTTTCGAGGAGGTGCGGGTTGCGCGGGCCAAGGCCCCGCAGCCGGGTTATCGCTGGCGCACGCTGCGGACCACCGGTGCCCTGCTGCCGGAGCTGCGCTTGGAGCACCTGCGCCGGCTCACCGACGAAGTGGGCATTCTGCAGCACGCGGTCTACAACGTGCCCGACCGGACGCACGGCTACTGCACCGACGACAACGCCCGCGCCCTGCTGGTGGCCACGCTGGCGCAGAAGTACGTGCCCGACCCGCAGCCGCTGCAGGAGCTGAGCGGCGTCTACCTGAGCTTTCTGCAACACGCCTACAACCCCGACAACGGGATGTTCCGCAACTTCATGGGCTACGACCGGCGCTGGCTCGAGCAGGCCGGCTCGCAGGACGCGCACGCCCGGGCGCTGTGGGCGCTGGGCGAGACCGTGGCCCAGACCGCTGACGCCGACGAACGGGCCGTGGCGGCGGCGCTGTTCCGGCAGGCGCTGCCGGCTTTGGCGCATATCGAGGCCCCGCGGGCCGTCGCCCACGCGCTGCTGGGCATCAGCCGCTTCTTGAGCAAGGTGCCCGGCGAGCACGCGGCGCGCGAGATGCGCGCCCGGCTGGCGCGTCGGCTGTTCGAACGCTTCAAGTCTCACGCCAGCGACCAGTGGCCGTGGTTCGAGGACATCCTGACCTACGCCAACGGTACCGTGCCGCAAGCCCTGGCGCTGATGGGCCAGGAGCTGGGCGACGACGAGATGCGCGCCCTGGGGTTGCGCTCGCTGCGCTGGCTGATGGACCTGCAGATCGACGAAGG
>CAZRSM010000169.1:0-3117 GCA_964602755.1 uncultured Planctomycetales bacterium | reverse complement strand
TGGGTCGCGTGGGATGTTTACTGCGGCGGCCACGACTATCGCGTCGTCGCCGGGCCGGTGCGCGACGGGCGGGCCGAGCTGGCTGCCTTGAGCGACCGTGCCATCTTCAACGGCCACTGCTCCCTGGCGGCCGGCGCTGATGGAACGCTGTGGCTGGCGTGGTATCGGCGCGAGCTGAACGGTCGTTCGGACGACCACCGCATAATGCTGCGCCGGGTGCGCGAAGGCCGCTGGGAGATGCCTCTCGCAGCCGACCTGCCGCCGGGCGCGGTCTGCGCCGAAGGCCACTTTCGCCCCGCCCTGGCGCCGCTGCCTGATGGCTCACTGCTGATGGCCTGGACAATTCACGGGACCTGGCGGCGGGCAGACCTGGCCGTCCGCCGCATTGGCGACGAGGGCACCAGTGCGGTGCATTTTGTCGAGCCTAATGCCGAGGCTTTCGCGCGGGCCGGCGCGAAGTACTGGTTCATCCAGGAGCCGGACCTGGCCGTGCGACCGACGGGCCAGGTGTGGGCCGCGTATATCAAATGGCAGTCAACCCAGGCGCCATCTTTCGCTCATGCCCAGTGTCTGCGCGTGCCGCCGATGGTCTACGGGATTGAGTGGACCGAGGCCCCGGTCGAAGAGGTGGGCGCCATCGGCCAGGCCCGGGCCGCGTTCGTGCTGCCGCCGCGAGCGAAACCCCAGCAGCCTGACCTGCCCGACGCGGCGCGAAAGCTCGCGCCGCTATTCATGGACCTTCACGGCCACTGCGAATACAGCTTCGACGCACGTGGCACGGCGGACCAGTGGTTCAATTTCGCCCGCGATGTCCTGGGCCTGGACGGCGTGGCGCTGACTGACCATGACGTGACGCCGGCCGAGCATTTCCTCATCGTCGCCCACGCCAATCACTACTATCGGCCCGGCGAGTTCGTGGCCCTGGCCGGGACCGAGGAAGTCTTCGACCGGCCGGCTGGCGGCGAAAAACAGGTCCTCTATTTCGACCAGTGGCCGCGGCTGGTCAGCTCGCTGTTTCACGTTGGCGAGAAGTTCATCGACCGCGAGCTGGCGCGGGAGCTGGTCGCGGCGCAGGGCGGGCTGGTCATCACGCACGACGGCTCCTTCATTCCCGGGTGCGTGGATACCGACGGGCAGGACGAGCGCTGCGAGCTGCTGGCGCAAATCACCTCGACCCACACCGGGCGGCTGTTTGAGGACTTCGAGCACTATGTCGAAGGCAGCCGCCGGCCGCCGGAGTGGCCGCGGGTGCAGGATGCGCTGAGAGCCGGGCTGCGCTATGGCCTGGTTGGCGGCAGCGATTCCCACGATAGCCGCCCGGAAGGGCGGACGGTCATCTGGGCCAGCGAATTGACGCGCGAGGCCGTCCGCGACGCGCTGGCCGCCAGGCGCTGCTATGCGACGACCGGGCCGCGGGTGGTTTTATGGACCGAGCTGGCCGGCCGACCGATGGGCGCCATCGTGCCGGCCGAGGCCGCCGGGAATCCGCCGGCGCTGGAAGTGTGGCTGGCCGCCGAGGAAGAAATTGCCGCCGTGGTCGCGGTGACGGCGGCCGGCGAGAGCCGCGCAGAACTCGGCGGCACCAAAGCATGGGCCGGCGCGTTTGATTTACCTGACATCGAGCCGGTCCGCGGGCGGGACTGGGCTTACATTCGCGTCGAATTTGCCAGCGGAGCGCGAGCCTGGTCCAGCCCGCACTGGGTCGTCCGCGACGGCGACCACGGCTGATGGCGACACCCGTGGGCGCACGCTGGGCACAGCGCATGCCTGCGGCGCCTCAAGACATTCGGGCAAATCACAGGAGGGGGAAGTCATGGCTCGCATCGGCACTTTCCTGGCGGTCGCGGTCATACTGGGCGCGTGTGGCCGGCCTGCTGCGGCCCGCGTGTGGCTCCAGAGCGCCAGAGACACCAGGCCGGCAGGCCAGCTCCTGAAAAACCCGGACCTGGAGCAGGTCGAGGGCGGCAAGTTCGTCGGATGGCATCCGTGGGAGGCAGGGTATGAAGTTGACTCGCGGGTCCGGCATGGGGGGAAGTATTCGGCCCGCTGCACCATGGACCCCGAAGGCCGCCAGCACGGCATCGGCCAGACCGTCGTCCTGAACCAGAAGCGCCCTGTGGCCATCCTGGCGCGTGCATGGAGCAAAGCGCAGAACGTCAGCGGCTCCCCGGACAGTAACTACTCGCTTTATCTCGATCTGGAATACACCGACGGCACGCCACTGTGGGGCCAGAAGATGCCTTTCCAGACCGGCACGCACGACTGGGAGCAGGCTGTGGTGGTCGTGGTGCCGGAAAAGCCCATTCGGTCGGTCAATGTCTACGGCATCTTCCGCGGCCATAAGGGGACGGCCTGGTTCGATGACTTCGAGCTATATGAGCTTTCCGGCGCAGGACTGTTTGACTTTCAGCCCGGCATCGGCCAGCCGCCCAAGGCCGGGCGGATGGAGAAGCTTACGGCTGGCGGGCTGACGCTGTACATCGACCCGGCTACCGGCGCCATGAGCCTCGACGGCCAGCGCATCGGCGGCATTGTCGTCCGCGATTTCGGCGCCGACAGCCCGTATATCCTGCCCGAGCTGTCAGTGAAGCGGCAGGGCAACAAGATCGCCCTCAGCGGAGAGGTCAAGGAGCTGAAGCTGCGCGTCGATGCGACGCTGCGGCTCGGAGACGGCGTCGCATATCTCGACGGGACGGTGCGCGACACGAGCGGCAAGGATCGGGCGGTGGTGGTGTACTGGGCGCTGCCCGTGCCGCGCGACCAATGGGTCTTCTGCCGCGACCCGCGCCGCGTGGAGCCGTGCGATGACCAGACGACTCACGGCAACCTGGTGCGCGTGCGGCTGGGCGCCAACGGCCTGACCTCGCATTATCCCTTCGCGCCGATCGCCACCGACCGCGCGGGCCTGGCAGTCGGGGCGCCCATCCGCCAGCCGCGACTGTGCCGGTTTGCCTTCGACGCCGGGCGAGCTGTGCTGTACGCCGCCTTTGACTTCGGCCTGTCGCCGGACACGAAGAAGTTCCCCAGCTCGGCAACCTTCCACGCGGTGCTGTTCAGTTTCGATCCGGCCTGGCGCTTCCGCTCGGCCCTCAAGCGCTACTACCAGCTCAACGGGAA
>CAZRSM010000168.1:0-1908 GCA_964602755.1 uncultured Planctomycetales bacterium | reverse complement strand
GGCTGGTCTCCTTGTCCCTGCTCTGCGTGATGTTCATAACCACACAGAATACAAAGACTTGGAGGCCAGCGCCACTTCTTCAACGGATGACCCGGTGAAATATCCGCGATAGGCCCTCGCAGCCGACGCAGGCCGCCGGCTGCTTATTGCCACCAATCCGGCAGGATGACACGCTGGCCGGCGGGCGCAGCGACCTGCACGAAGCGGGCCTCGTAGACAGCGCTCAAACGCTCGGGGGCGAGTACCTCGTCGGCGTCGCCGCACGCCGCCACGCGGCCGCCGCGCAGCGCCAGCACACGCCCGCCGAGTACCGCCGGCAGTTGCAGATCGTGGCTGACCACTACCACGGCCCGCTCGCGGGCCAGCCAGGCGCGCAGCGATTGGACGAGCTCGACCTGGTACGCCGGGTCGAGGGCCGTGGTCGGCTCGTCGAGCAGCATCACTTGCGCATCTTGTGCCATGGCGGCGGCAATGAAGGCTTTCTGGCGTTCGCCGCCGCTGACCGCATCGATCGGCCGCTGGGCCAGGTCGCTCAGGTGGCAGGTTTGCAGGGCGTGCTCGACGTGCGCCCAGTCTTCGGCGGACCAGGCCCGCCACGACGAGCCGTGCGGATAGCGGCCCAGGGCCACCACTTCGCGGATGGTCAGCGACGTCAGGTATGCGATGGTTTGCGGCACATAAGCTGCGAAGCGCCCCCGCGTGCGGGCATCCAGCCGGCTCATTTCGCGGCCGTCGAGCTGTACCGTGCCGCTCTGCGGTCGCAGCAGCCCCAGCAGGGCCAGCAGCAGCGTGGTCTTGCCCGAGCCGTTGGGGCCGATCAGCGACAGGCATTCACCAGGCCGCAGATCAAGGTCGATGTCCCGGAGCACCACGCGCCCGCCGCGGGCCACGCACAGCCGCCGGCAGCTCAGGTGCCAGCCGGGCTTGTCTGGCGCGGTGCTCATGGCTGTCCCTCCTTGGCGTGCCGCGCGGGGGCGATCGCGGCACAGAGGTCTTCGTAGAGCCGGGCGATACGCGGCCCCAGCAGGAAGTGCTCCTGCCCGGTCAGCACGCGTACCCGCCCCGTGCGCACCGCCCGCAGCGGCCCCACCTGCGACCAGATACGCCGCGCCTGCGCCGCGCCGCCGCGACGGGCCGAGCCGTCGGCGTCCAGCTCGATGATCACGTCGGGATCGGCCCGCACGATGTACTCCAGCGAGAGTGGACCGAAGGCGGCGTGGCCGGCACCGGCGATGTTGCGATGGCCCGCCCGCCGCAGCAGATCGTCGTAGAACGAACCCGGACCGGCGACGTACGGCGGCCGCGGCGGGTCGGCCAGCGTGCCGATCAGCAGCAGCACGCGTTGCGGCGGCACCTGGGCATAGCGGGCGTCGACGGCGCGCAGATCGGCCTCGATCGCTTCGCACAGCCGCCGGGCGGTACGCGGACGGTCCGTCAGTTCGCCGATGCGGCGAACAGCGGCGAACAGATCGGCCAGCGAGCGGTCGGGCACCGTCTCGTAGCGCAGACCCAGGGCGCGCAGGCGTTCGGCCTGCAGGCGGCTCTCGCCGGCGACGAGGATGAGGTCGGGCCTGGTGGCCAGCAGGGCCTCGGCGCTGAGGTCGTTGAGCGCTCCGAAAGCGGGGATTCTGCGGGCCTCTGGCGGATACTGGCAGAACCGCGTGCGGGCCACCAGTCGCTGGCCCAGCCCCAGCGCCCAGCAGATTTCGGTGATGTTGGGCGCCGCCGAGACGATGCGCTGCGGACCGCCCTGCCCTTCGCCAGGCTCGGGCCGCAGTGGCTGAGCCACCCAGTCGGGCAGGGTGCTCTGCGCGGCGGCGGGCTGCGTGGCCTGGGCGCTGGCCGTCTCGGAGGCCGGTCGGCAGCCCGCCACGACGGCCGGCAACACGATCAGCATCATCGCCCGCG
>CAZRSM010000167.1:0-1632 GCA_964602755.1 uncultured Planctomycetales bacterium | reverse complement strand
AAGCGGCTGGCCTGGCCGCGCGCCCGCGCCACCGCCTGGGCGGCATAGCCGTGGGCCTGCTCGATGAACTTGACGGCGTCGCCGCGGGCTTGCGGAATCAGCCGGGCCTGGCGCGCCAGGGCCAGATTGATCCGCGTGGCGCGGTCTTCGAGCGCCCCGGCCACGTCGCGGAACGCCTCGTGAACCTCCGGCGGCGCGTGCGCGTCGAGAAAGTGAAACGAATCGACGCGTATGCCCACGTCGTAACTGGCCAGCCGTCGACGGATCAGCTCGAGGATGCGCTGCTGGCAGGCGGCCCGGTCGCGCGTGAAACCCCAGTTGATCGACTCGCCACCCAGCACCTCGCGCAACGCTGCCAGGGCCACGTTGCGCACCAGCTTTTCGCGATCGGCGGTCGAGTAGGCGAAACGCGCTACCGCCTGCGGGTCGGCCCGCCAGTGCAACGCCGCTTTGATATCGGCGATGTTCTCGTCGCCCACCAGCGTCAGCGACTCGGGCGGCACCGCAACCGGCTCGCCACGCTGGCCCGTTGCAGCCCGGAATCCCAGCTCCAGCCGATGAAGGCGCTCGACCGGTATCCGCTCGATACTCTCCAGCGGCCAGGGCCAGGCGAAATGCAGCCCCGGCTCCAGGTCTGTCCGCACCACCCGTCCGAAACGCTTGAGCACGCCGCGCTCGCCCGGCTGTACGCAGGTGATACCGCTGAGGCCGTAAGCCACCAGCCCCACCACCACCGCCGAAATCGTCACGCTGCGTGGCGTAACCGGCACGGGCAGGCGCTCGTCGGCCCAGGCCAGCAGCCGCGGCAGGTAGCGGCGCCGTTTAATCGTAAACAAGCCCATCAGCACGAACAGCGCCGCCCCGGCGCTCTTGACCCACGGCGGCACCAGCGGCTCGCCGAACGCCCGCACCGTCAGCGGCACGTTCTCGGCCGCCACGATCAGGCTCACCAGATAGCCCATCAGCAACGCGACCGCCGAGATGACTGCCAGGTAGATCAGCACCGTGCGGCGCCCCATCTCGCGCCACAGCACGCCCACGGCGCCGAGGTTGGTGGCCGGCCCGGCCAGCAGCAGCACCAGCGCCGCCCCTGGGTTCATGCCCTGGGCGATCAGGGCCGCGGCGATGGGCGTCGAGCTCTCGGCACAGATGTACAGCGGAACGCCGATCACCAGCATCAGGGCCATGGCCAGCGCCGGGTGCGCCAGGTAGCGCTGGAACACCTCCGGCGGCACGTAGACCTGGATCGCGGCGGCCACCACCACGCCGATCACCACCCACACGAAGATGTCGTCGAACAGCTCGACGAACGCGAAACGCATCGCCTGCCTGAAGCTCACCCGCTGCTCGTCGTCGACCGCCTCCGCCGGCTCGCCGCAATCGCAGCGCGGCGTACCGTCGGCGCTGGGCGGGGCGGCGTGGTCACGGCGATCGAAGAAGTTTTCGATCAGGCCCGCGGTAACGGCGGTAACACAGGCCGCCACGGGCCGCGCGATGGCCATCAACGGCCCCAGCAGCGAGTACGTCAGCAGCACCGAGGTCACGCTGGTCTCGGGCGTCGAGATCAGAAACGACAGCGTGGCGCCCTTGCTGGCGCCGCTGCGCCGCAGCGAGATAGCCGCCGGCAGCACG
>CAZRSM010000166.1:0-4735 GCA_964602755.1 uncultured Planctomycetales bacterium | reverse complement strand
CGAGCTGACCCCCTGCCGGATGCGCTTCGCGAGCCGGCTGCCGGACGATCAGCGGGCGCCGTTGCGGGTGACGGTGGTGGACGAGATGGCGGCGCTCGACCGCGTGGCGGCCGAGTTCGCCCAACGGTTCGACGGTCGGCTGAGCTACAACGTCATCCGCGTGCCGATGTACGACTTCACGGTGCTGGAGGCCTTCGACGCCGGCGTCGACAAGTGGTACGGTATCCGGCGGCTTTGTCGGCGCTGGGACATCGCACCGGCCCGGACCGTGGCCATCGGCGACGACGTCAACGACCTGCCGATGATCCGGCAGGCCGGGCTGGGGGTGGCGGTCGCGAATGCACACGACCAGGTGCGGCAGGCGGCGGCGCTGATAGTATCTGACAACGAAGCGGCCGGCGTGGCCGAGTTGATCGAGCGCCTGTTGAACAGCCAGTGACGAGTGGCGGACGTGCTTGCACCATATGCCAAACGCGAGGTCTTCTGGATAACGCTGGTCGGAGCCGGCGTGACGGCGCTGACAACCTGGCTGGCCGGCTGGTGGGCCGTCCTGCCGGCGGCGCTGGCCGCAGCTCTGCTGATGTTCTATCGCGATCCGCCCCGGCGGGTCCGCAGCGGCGACAAGATCCTCCTGGCGCCGGCCGACGGCAAGATCATGTCGGTCGAGCGCGACTATCGCCCCGGGCCTGACGAGCGGCCGCAGATCCGCATCGTCATCTTCCTGAGCGTCTTCAACGTGCATATCAACCGCACGCCCTGCCGGGGGCGCGTGGTAGCGGTCGAGCACACGCCGGGGTTGTATCTCAACGCTCTCAAGGCCGAAGCCACCGCACGCAACGCGAACACGCTGGTGATCATCGATCCGCAGCCGCCGCTGGTCGGGCCGGTATACGTGCGCCAGGTGGCCGGGCTGCTGGCCAAGCGTATCGTCTGCACGCTCAGCCCCGGCGACCACGTCGAGGCCGGCCAGCGCTACGGCATGATCAAGCTCGGCTCGCAGACCGAAGTGCGCCTGCCGGCCGACCCGTGCTGGCAGGTATGGGTCCAGCCGGGGCAGAAGGTCCGGGCCGGGCTGACCGTGCTGGCCCGCTGCCAGCAGCCGGAGGAACGCCCATGAGCGAGCCGCCGAGCAGCCGCCTGCCCGAGCTGAACCAGCCCGTCGAAAACGGCACACCCAAGCGGCCGCTGCCGGGGGTGGCCCTGCTGCCCAGCATCGCCACGCTGGGCAACCTGATCTGCGGCGTAATGGCGATCGTGTGCAGCCTGCTGGCGATGCGGGCGGCGTACTTCGCCGATGCGCCGCCCCGGGCCCATCCCAACCTCGAAGCCTGGTTCCCGACCTATATCGCGGTCGGGGCCTACCTGGTCGTCCTGGCGATGCTGTTCGACGCCCTCGACGGCCGCCTGGCCCGCATGGCCCGGCACACTACCGAGTTCGGCGTACAGCTCGACTCGCTGGCCGACGTGGTGACCTTCGGCACAGCACCGGCGATTCTGTTTCTGACGATGCTGCTGCCCCTGGCGGTGCCGCCGGAGGGCGAGCCGCTGGTGGGCAAGACCGAATGGCGCGTGGGACTGCTGGGGGCACTGGTCTACGTCTCGTGCGCCGCCATCCGCCTGGCGCGCTACAACGCCGAGAACGTCAAGGAGGAAGCTGCGCAGATGCGCTTCTGCGGGCTGCCGGTGCCGGGGGCGGCGGCGGGCATGGTGGCGCTGCTGGTGCTGCACGAAGACCTGGTCTTCGAGCAGGCCGCGCTGTGGGGCGTCGACTGGGCCAGCCTGGTACGCCAGGCCACCGGCGTGATCGCCTTCCTGCTGGGGCTGCTGATGATCAGCCGGCTGGACTACGTCCACGTGTTCAACCGCTACATGCGGCGCGAGCAGCCGCTGTGGCACTTGGTGACCTTCGTGGTGATGATCGGCATCGGGCTGTTCTCACCGCAGATTCTGCTGGTGGTGCTGGCGGCCGTCTACGTGTTCAGCGGCGTGGTGGTGTGGCTGGGGCACGCGCTGGCGGCGCGCAGCCTGCGGCCGACCGTCATCCGCTCCCTGCTCGACGACCAGCGGTTGCCCAGGAACTGAATCGCCCGCCGGGCCCTGCTGCGGCCGCTGCTAGTACTTGACCGACTTGATGAACTTCATGAAGTTCTCGTGCTGGGCCTCCATGGTGGCCTGGGGCCCGACGGCCTTGATGAACCACGGGCCGTCGGGGGTCTCGATGATGGCCGCCAGCATGCGCTGCCTGGGATGCGTGGAGGTGGTGGGGGCCACGCCGGGCATCACCGACGCCTGCAGCGTGCCGCGCACGTCGAGCACCGTCACCTTGAGACCGTTGACCTCCAGCTCCTGCTGCTCGACCGCGTCGTCGCCGACCGGCTTGCCGTCGTCGTCGACGAACATGGCGCGCCAGCGCTTGAGGTTGTCGCCCACCGGGCCCCCCTGGCCCTTGCCGAAGTAGTAGACCACCAGCTCGCCGGCGTCGCTGCCCTCGGGCCCGGGCAGCGCGAACTGCGCTTTGCGCATGGCGCTGGAGGGCTTCTGGGCCTGCCAGCCTTCCGGGGCGCTGTAGGTCAGCACCTTGCCGAGCTGGTCGAGCGCGGGATGGCCGGCGGGCAGCTTGGCGTCCTTGGCCAGCTCGCCGGCCTTCTGCTTGGCGCCCTGCTTGAGGTCTTCGAGCGGCGGATGCCCGGGGGGCAGCTCGCCGGAGAGCTTGTCGGCCGCCTGCTGGGCCTTCTTCTGGGCCTGCCGGGTCAGCTCATCGAGCGGCGGGTGGCCCGGCGGCAATTGCTGCTGAGTATCCTGGGCCTGTTGCTTGAGAGCCTGGCTGGCCTGCTCGAGATCCTGCTGATCGACCTGCGGCGCGGTGCGCGGATTGGCCTTCGGCCCGGCGCCGGCCGGGGCGCTGTCTTTCTCGGGCGCCTGCTTCTGGCAACCGGTGGCCACCAGCAACGCGACGCAGATGCACGTTGCGACGAGTGTCCTGCTCAT
Source organism: uncultured Planctomycetales bacterium (assembly GCA_964602755.1). Lineage (GTDB taxonomy): Bacteria > Planctomycetota > Phycisphaerae > UBA1845 > Fen-1342 > JALSRY01. The sequence goes on along the minus strand of CAZRSM010000166.1, from coordinate 1,747 downwards.
TGCGCTTCCTTTTGCGACGGCGGTCGGCGGGATGCTAGGCGTAACTGTGCAGACCGACGATGAAGAAGTTCACGAAACACCAGTTGAAAGCCATCATCAGACAGCCGGCCACGCTGAGCCAGGCCGTCCACAAACCACGTCGTTTCACCACGAAACGAACGTGAATGAGGATAGCGTACACCAGCCAGGTGTTCATCGCGAACACTTCCTTGGGATCCCAGCCCCACGGCCGGCCCCAGGAGTAATCGGCCCACACCGCCCCCAGGATGATGCCCACGAACAGCATCACGAAGGCCATGTTGAGAATGATCAGGTGGCACCAGTCGACATAGTGCAGCCAGGCCGGCAGGTCGCGCGCACGCCCCTCGTCGCCGGGCATCGCCCCCGCCAGCAGCGGACGTTTACCCAGCACGGCGGCGCCCGCCCCGTCGCCGGAGATGCCCGCCACGGCCGGCGCCGGCGCCCGCCAGCGGGCCCGGTAGTAGCCCAGCAGGTAGACGGTCGCGATCACGGCCGCCAGGAAGATCAGGGCATACGAGGCGATGATCAGCACGGTGTGAATACGCAGCATCACGTCGTCGAGGATGCCCATGATCGAGGTGATCGTCCCGCCGCCGGGGATCACGAAGCCCCCCAGCACCAGCGCCAGAAAGCCGGTGGCGTGGGCGGCGACCAGGAAGATCGCGCGGCGCGACCACAGCTCGACCGCCAGGGCCAGGGCGATGCCGATCCAGGCCGAGAAGATGACCGCCTCGAACATGTTGGCCACCGGGATGCGGCCCACGATGTACCAGCGCAGGGCCAGCCCGTAGCCGTGAATCGCCAGCCCCACCACCAGCAGGACGGCCGCCACGCGCCACGGCCAGCGCCAGCGCGTCACCAGGGCGGGGATCGCCACCAGCAGGCCCACGAAGTAGAACACCAGCCCCCAGGTGAACTTGCCCATCGCGTAGTAACGCGCCTCGGCGCTGCGCTGCGACTCGCTGGGATAGGTGCCCGGGGCGGCGAACCTGGGCAGCACCTCGGCCAGCTGGTCGAGCTTGGCCTGCACGGTCTTCACGTCGCCTTTGCGCCAGGCGCTCTCCAGCGTCACCCACGGGGCGAAGACCGCCGCCGCCTCGTCCGGTCCCACCCCCGGCACCGGCGGACCGACCTTCTGGACGATCACGGCACGCTGCACCTGGGCCTGCTCGAGGAAGTCGTCCGAGGCGTTGGCCAGCAGCCGTTGCGGCGTATACCACGGGGCGGTGCCCTGCGGGTCCCAGGCCGGCACGATCCGCAACATGCGGTCCAGGAACCAGCACACCGACTCGGCGTAGCGCACGCGGTTGATGGCGCGGGCCATGGTGTTGCGGGGTTCCAGCTCGTTGATGCGCTGCTGCACCAGCGGGTCGCGCAGCTCGTTGGGCGTGAGCCTGCCGCTGCGCACGATGCGCTCGCGCTGGGTGGGTTTCATGTGGGCCGAGAAGTGGATTCTCAGGCCCTTGTCGCGCACGCGCACCAGCGGCACGTCGACGTAGGCGTCGCGGTTGAACAGCCACTCCAGCAGCGAGGCCAGCGGCGAGAGGCCGGGCAGGTGCTCGGCGCCCAGCATCGCGGTCATCGATTCGCGCGCGAACGAATCCAGCGTCTTGTAGCGGTTGGCGTCCTGCACCGCGATCAGCCGGGCCTTGCTCCAGTCGAGCTGCTCGTCGAGCCGCGCCGCCTGCTGCGACTGCGGCAGCGGCTGCTCCTGCCGGCAACCCGC
>CAZRSM010000165.1:0-8448 GCA_964602755.1 uncultured Planctomycetales bacterium | reverse complement strand
TCCGGCAGGCCGATCTGCTGGAAGTACGAATCGTCCCAGTGGCCGATCGAGCCGGGGGTGGGCGACTTTTCGTGGCCGACATACGTCCACTTGCACACGGTAGTGCACAGTGAGCGCACGTCGTGACCGGTGGCGCGGTAGACCAGGAAGTCGGGCAGGTTCTCCTTGAGCCACAGCAGCTTGGGGGTCTGCATCTCGACCGAGATGCGCCCGCCGACGTACTTGAGCACCGGATGCCCGGTAGCGTTGATGCGCCGCGCCTGGTCGATGGCGCGGTGGTCCATCCAGACGATGATGTTCTGTTCGTCGCGCCCGGTGGGGCTGACGCTGACCGGGCGATCGTTGGCGTTCAGGGCCACCAGCGAGCAGGTGGCGTCGAAGCCGATGCCGGCGACGCGCTCGGCCCCGACGCGCGCATCGCGCAGGGCCTGGCGCGTCGCGTCGCACACCGCCCGCCAGATGTTCGTGGAAGACTGCTCCACGAAATCGGGCTGGGGCCGATAGATCTCGATCTCGCGACTGGCAGCGGCCAGCAGCCGGCCGTGGGCGTCGAACACCCCCGCCCGCGCGCTGCCGGTGCCCACGTCGATTCCCAGATAGCACTTGTCGCTCATGGTCGCATCGCTCGCTTCGAGAATGACTGACCCCGCATGCGCCTGCCGCAGCTCGGCTTGGAGTGTAACGCCTCGCCGTCCGGCCGAAACCGCCTTCGCAGGGGCTGCATCGCCGTTATAATAGCAACCACGGCGGTCGCCGTGGGGAGAGGTACGGCGGCCGATTCACGCATTTCGAGACACGAGGGAGAGACGAAAATGTACCCCAACGCGAAGCGGCTGATGTGCGCGCTGGTGGCGGTTGGCGGCCTGGTGGCCGGCACCGCGGCCCAGCAGGTATCTCACGGCGTGATCATCGACCAGCAGCTCGACGCCCACGGCCGCGGCTATACGGTCATGCGGCTGTGGGGGACGTACTACGAGATGGGCCAGGCCCACGCCCAGTTGCTGGGCGACGCCATCGTACAGGGCGTCAACCAGACCCGCGCCTACCTCAACCAGTGGGGGGCGTATTCCTACGTGCGCGGGATCATGGCCACGGCCGTGTGGCCGGCCGATCTGCAGGAGGAGTTCGACGGCATGGTCGACGCCCTGGCGCTCAGCCACCCGGCGGAGCAGATCGACGATCTCGACCTCAAGGTCGCCAGCACCGCCGGCGAATGGCTCTACGGTTGCCGCAGCCACTCCTGCTGGGGCCGCTACGTGGCCGATCCGGTGCGCACGCTGTCGACGCGGCGGCTGGACTTCCCGACGCTGTTCACGTCCGCCAATCACCACGTGTTGTGTGCCCGCCAGCCGGCGGACGGCTCACCGCGGTGGGTGAACCTGGGCTGGGCGGGGATCCCGACGGTGGTGACGGGGGTCAACGAGTTCGGCACGATCGTTTCGCTGCACGATTACAACAGCACCACCGACTTCGCCGCCGGCCGGCTGCCGCGCATGGTCGCCGCGCGCATCGCCCTGACGCTGGCCACCGACCCGGACGTCTCGACGCACCTCGACAGCGTGTACAGCCACCTGCAGCAGTACGAGCTGATGACCGGCAGCTTCATCAACTACTACGCGCCCGAGGGCTTCGGTGGCGTCATGGTCGAGAATCCCCATCGCAGCGGCCCGGACGTCTATTACCTGCGTCGCCCGCGCGTCGAGTGGCACCACGGCGAGGCCATCATCACCACCAACGCCTGGACCGACGGCACCTACACGCCGCGGGACGAGAACTTCGGGGCCGATGCCTACTACAACGACGAAACCCCCAAGACCCTCGCGAGCCACTGGAATCTGCTGGCCTCCGGCGGGCTTCATCAACTCAGCATCGCCTGCCGCGGCCGGGGCGACATGACCATCTGGGCCGACGGGCGCATCGACGGCGCCGGCCGCACGCCGCGACTGGAATACGAATGGTATGAACTGTACGGACCCGTCGGCGACCTCGACGGCGACGGCGACGTGGATCTGGCGGATTTGTCACTGATGCTGGCGCACTATGGCACCACCAGCGGCGCGGCGTACGTGCACGGCGACCTCGACGGCGACGGCGACGTCGACCTCGCGGACCTGTCACTGATGCTGGCCAATTACGGCTCCTGAGCCGACCGCCAGCCCTGCGGACCGTCCCCCCTCCCAGGGGGGACTTACAGGGGGGTCGAAGCCTGCGGATACGACCCGCCAGCGGATAGCCAGACCGCCCAGCGGATGCAACCCCTCAGTTCCTTGATCCCTGATCCCTGTTCCCTTCGTCCCTCTCCTATCAACCGTCCCCCCTCCCAGGGGGGACTTATAGGGGGGTCGAAGCCTGCGGACACGACCCGCCGGCGGACAGCCGCGGCGTTGGCGCCGCCGGACAATTCGCCATTCGGCATTCGCCATTCTTCATTCGCGGCCTACTCGGCGGCCTGTTGTGCCTGTCGGCGGCGCTCGCCGCGGGCGGCGAAGAACAGTCCGATCTCGAACAGCAGGTACATCGGCCCGGAGAGCATGATGTGGCTCAGCAGGTCGGGTGGGGCGATGAAGCCGGCGATGATGACGATTATCAGGATCACCATCCGGCGATACCGGCGCAGCGTGTTCAGGCTTACGAGCCCGCTGCGCACCAGGAACACCACCACCAGCGGCATCTGAAAAGCCGCCCCGAACGCGATCGTCAGTATCAGCACGAAACTCAGATACTCGCCGATGCGGAAGTGCGTGGTCACCAGCGCCCGCCGCGTATCACGCAGCATCTGGACCGAGAAGGTTTCCTCGGTGCCGCGCAGCTTGAGCTTCTGGTCGTAGACGTTGAACCACAGCGCCCCGACGGGCGGATCCTGCGGGTCCTCCTCCAGGATCGGCATCCGCGCGGTCCGGTCCCAGGCCGGCTGGCTGGCCGGCACCGCCCCCTCCTCGATGCCCAGCAGTGTCTTTTCCAACGCGGTCGGCTTGGCCTCGGGCTGCGGCAGCCAACTGCCGAAGCCCACCAGGAAGTTGAGCGCCAGCACCAGCGCGAAGAAGTACATGAACAGCACGCCGGCCAGAAACAGTCCCACGCTGACCGGCACCAGCTTGCGCACCCACTGCTTCTCGCGCGGATAGAGCCCCTCGGCCACGAAGCTCCACAACTGGTAGATGATGTACGGTCCGGCCAGCACCAGGGCCGCGAACAGCACTACCTTGATGTAGATCAGAATGGCCTCGATCGGACCGGTGGCCAGGAAGCTGTCGGGCTGCCCGTGACGGCGCAGGGCCAGAATCACCGGTCGGGCCATCACTTCCAGCAGGTACTTGGCCGGGATGATGCACACCAGGCACGCCAGCAGCAGCGCCACCGCGCTGCGCAACAGGCAGCCGCGCAGCTCGTCCAGATGCTCGCCGATGGTCATGCGGCGTTCGCTGACCGGATCGACGGGCGGCAACTGCGGCGGGGATTGTTCATCGTGGTCGGTCATGGCCGATCAATGATACCGCCGGCGCGCCGGGCCGCTACGCGCCGGACGCTCACGGCTGCTCGGCCCGGGCGGGCGGGCGGCGTTTCAACTCAGCGAACCAGCGGCGCATGACCTTCTCGGCAGGCTTGTTGCGGGGGGTATAGTTGAAGTCGTCGGCTCCGCCGGGGGCGGTGGTCCATTCCCACCACATCACGCCCAGCAGCCCCGGGGCACCGTCCCAGGCCTTCAGGAACGCCTCGTAGAGCCGGCGCTGCTCCTCGTGGCCGGCCGGCGTGGCGTGCTGGTTCTGGTAGTAGTTCCACGGCGCGGTGGCGGCCCCTTCCTGGCTGCACCAGCCCACCTCGGTGAGCACCAGCGGTTTGCCCACACCCTGGCGCCAGGCCATGATCTCGTCGCGGATGGGCCGCCAGCGGGCGACGATCTCGTCCACCGACGGGTTGCGCTTGTCGGCCAGCGTGTAGTAGCTGGTCATGCCGATGAAGTCGAGCAGGTGCCAGAACCTGATCGGCTTGTAATGATCCCAGTTGGCCGAATAGCCCAGCAGACCCTTGCGAAAGTGCGCCCGCGCCGTCCAGATGGTCGTCTCCCACTCCTTCACGTTGCGCTCCGTGCTCACCAGCTCGGAGCCCACCATGAAGGCGTCCGCCTGCCCCTCGGCCGCAATGTCCGCGAAATACTTGATGAAGTCGCGATAGTCCTTCCACCACTCGTCCCAGCGCGGCGGATCGATCACCCCGCGCCATTCGCTGCCCCGCGGGTGCTTGAGCAGGATGATCGGCATCAGGATCGTACGCAGACCGCGGCCCCGGGCGTGCCCGATCAGCGCCACCAGGTCGTCGCGGCTGGGCGTGAGCCGGGCCGGTATGTAGATCGACTGCGAGCGGGCGTGCTCCATGTAGCCCGCGACGCTCAGCAGCACCGTGTTGGCGCCCATGTCGGCCAGCTCGTCGAGCAGCGGGCGGTAGGTCTCCAGAGCCCCCGGCCCCTGGCGCAACTGTACTGCCATGCCGCGCCACGGCACGCCGCGCGGATCGGGGTCGAGCCGCGGCCGACCGGCGGCGGTTGCGGACCGCTCGTCGGCCCGCCCGGCGGGCGAGAGCAACACCACGCTCCCGGTCAGGAACACGGCGCTCGCAAGACCTGCCAGCATGTAACGCCTCAAGATCCAGCCTCCGCGTATTGCACCGGGCTGTTTCGCAGTTGCGGCAGCAGCGAGCGGCCCTCCAGCCCCTCGGCCGCCGCCGGGCAGCCCAGAATATCCATGATCGTCGGCACCACGTCCACCGCCCGGGCGGTGCGCACGGTCGCGCCGGTGGCGATCCCCGGCCCGGCCAGCAGCAGCGGCACGCGCATCTCCTGGCGAAACAGCCCGCCGTGGCCGCCTTTCTCGCCCTCGAAACCGTAGCCCCAGTCGGCAAAGAGCAGTACGTCGCCGGCCCGCGGCGCCCGCAGCAGGTCCGGCAAGTGCGGCACGACGTCGGGCAACCGCTGCTGGCAGGTGGCCGCCAGCCACGCCCGGCTGTCGTGAAAGCCCTCGTCGATGAAGGCCCGCAACCCGGGATCCTGCATGTATCCCAGCACATCGCCCTGGATCGCGACGTAGCGGAACTCCGGGCCGGCGGGGCCGTCGCGCTGCTCGATGCGGGCGCTGCCGGTGGCGCTGCGCAGCTCGACCTCGCTCTCGCTCAGCAGCCGAGCCGTCAGCCCCACACCGTCGAGCTCCCACAGACGCTGGCCCGCGGGAGCCGCCAGCAGGGCGCGCTGCACCTCGTCTGGCGGCGGCCGCAGGTCCCAGTCGTCGCCGGCGCGGAAGTAGACCATCGCGAAACGATCGGCGCTCGGCACCAGCACCGTGTCGAAACGCCGCAGGTACTTGCGCCGGGCCTCGAACGGCGCGTCCTGACAGTGGCTGGCCAGCACCCTGCGGCCCAGAACGTCGCGCAAGTAGTCCCGCAGATCGAGGGTGCCCTTGGTTATCGGAACATGGCCGTGGTCGCTGGTGAGCACCAGCGTGGTTCGGTCGAGCATGCCTTCACGCTCGAGCCAGTGGCACACCCGGCCGACCTGGTGATCGAAGTGTTCGATCGCCCACTGGTAACGCGAACTGTCCGGCCCGAACTTGTGCCCGACGGCATCGATTCCGGGGTAGTAGAACGTCAGCAGATGCGGCCAGACGCCGCGCTGGTTGGCCCAGCGGGCCACGTTGTCGAGCGTCGTCGAGGTGAGCTTGTCGACCGCGGTGAAGTCCTCGAAGAACCAGCGCACGCCGGACTGGGCCCAGTTGGCGATGTTACGGCTCACGCCACGGTAGATCGCGTTCTGTATGCTCAACGACAGTCGCGGGCGGATCAGGGCGTAGATGGTGGGCTGGCAGAAATCCGCGTTTACATCGCGATAGTGGGCCATGGTGCCATAGTCGCGATAGATCAGCGTGACGCGGTCGAACCAGCGGTTCGCCAGCACGCCGTGGCGGGCCGGCGAGCACCCCGTGACGTAAGTGGTGAGCGTGGCATACGTTATGGACGGAACGCCCACGACGGCGTTTTCGACGCGCGCTCCCTGGTCGACCAGATAGCGCTGGATATTCGGGCAGCGCCCGGCGGCGAGCGCCTCGTCGAGCAGATCGGCCCGCAGCCCGTCGGCCACGAACAGCACCACGCGCGGGTTGGGACGCTCCGTCTGCGGTGACAAACGCATGTGCGGTACGCCGCCCGGGCCGCAGCCTCCGGCGATCAGCAGCAGCGCGACCAGGCCGACGGCCGGGGTCGGCCGGCGATGCCGGGGGGGATTGCTGGCGGCGGCGCGATCTGTGTTCACTCTCTTCTCCGTGCGGCGCGTAAGCGCCTGGCCCGTGGCCCGCGGCGCCGATGCTCATGCGGCACTGACACCATCTGGCCGCGCCGGTTGGCGCGCTTGCCAGGGCAGGCATTATCGCCGTCGACAGCCGGCGGGCAAGCGGCCTGCCTTGTGTCGCAGGCGGGCCACGCTATAGTACGCAGGCGTCGCCCGGCCAGCAGTGAGCCGGTCGCGGATCGGTAACGGGGAGCATCACCGGAGAAGCCCATGAGCAAGCGCACCAGGAAGATGGTGGCCCTGGCGGTAGCCGGCGGCGTCGTCATGCAGACGGTGGGTTGCAGCACGCTGCTGACCCAGCAGATCATTCAGCTCGTCGCGAGCCAGGTGATTTCGGCGATCATTCAGTCGCTGTTGGCCAGCTCGGGCACGGTGTAGCGCCGCGCGGCTGACCGCACGGGCGGATAACAGCAGCGCCACAGGGGGCAGGCCGACGGTTGCTCCGCGCAGCAGTGCGCGTCGCGTCAGGAGGCAGACCGTTGTCGCAGTACTTCCGCAACATCTACCAGACGCTGTACACCATCATGGTGGGGATGCGCATCACGCTGCGCTACTACTTCGCCAAGACGGTGACCTTGCAGTATCCCGACCGAGCTCCGGCGCTGCAGCCGCGCTTCCGCGGGTTTCACTACTACGAGATCGAGAAGTGCATCGCCTGCGACCAGTGCGCCCGCGCGTGCCCGGTGGACTGCATCTACATCGAGAAGAGCGGTCCGCGCAAGATCGACAAGGAGTCGGGCGTGGCCAAGGGCGGGGCCATGCAGCGCTACGCCATCGACTACGGCAAGTGCATGTTCTGCGGGCTGTGCACCGAGCCGTGCCCGACGAGTTGCATCCACATGGGTGACAACCACGACCTCTCGAGCTTCGACCGCGCCAGCCTGGTGGTCGAGTTCACCGAGCTGGCCAGGCAGGGGCTCCAGACGCCCATGCCGTTGTGGGCCCAGCGCGACAAGCTGCCCGAGTGGGCGCAGCAGCGCAAGCAGCAGTGGCTCGAGCGGGCCGCCCCGGTGCGCGACAAGATGCTCGACGCGCTCAAACCCAGCGAGATACCCAAGCCCAAGAAGCCGGCCAGGCCGCCGGCCGAAAAGAAGGCTCCGCCGACCGACAGGAAGACTCCGCCCGCCGACGCGGACAAGCAATCGTAGAACCGAGGGCGCAGCACCATGCAGGAATACGCCAACCGTCCCGAAGCCATCCTCCAGGCCATGCTGATCTTCGTGGCCGCGGGCGTGCTCATGATCGTCGTCGCGCTGGCGATCGGGGCCCTGATCCGCCGCAAGCTGCCGCACCGCGTCAAGGGCGAACCCTACGAGTGCGGCGAGCCGACCATCGGCGACGCCTGGGTGCAGTTCGACCTGCGCTTCTACGTGGTGGCCCTGGTGTTCGTCATTTTCGACGTCGAGATCGCCCTGTTCTATCCCTGGGCCGTGATCTACAAGGACTCCGGCCTGGCCGGCCTGGTGGACATGCTGTTTTTCTTCGGCGTCCTGGTGGTGGGCTTTCTGTATCTCTGGAAGTTCGGCTATCTCGACTGGGTGCGCTCCACGGCCGCCCAGCGCCGTCTGCCCCGGGCGCCGCAAGCCGAGCAGCAGTCGTAACCGGCCGCCCGCGGGCGCGCAACGTGCTGGAGGTGTCAGCAAGGTGAGCTGGATCGAGAACCGCTTCGAAGACGGCCTGATAATCACCAGCCTCGACTGGGCCATCAACTGGGCCAGACGCAGCAGCATCTGGCCCATGACCTTCGGCATCGCCTGCTGCGCCATCGAGATGATGGCGGTCGGTGCCAGCCGCTTCGATCTCGACCGCTTCGGCGCCGGCGCCTTCCGGGCCACCCCGCGCCAGGCCGACCTGATGATCGTCGCCGGCACGGTGACCTACAAGATGGCCGACCGCGTGCGGCGGCTGTACAACCAGATGCCCGAACCCAAGTACGTCATGGCGATGGGCGCCTGCACCATCGGCGGCGGGCCGTACTTCAAGCACGGCTACCACGTGGTCAAGGGTGTCGACCTGGTGGTGCCGGTCGACGTCTACGTGCCCGGCTGTCCGCCGCGGCCCGAGTCGCTGCTCGAAGGCCTGATGCGTTTGCAGGACATGATCGCGCACCAGACGCT
>CAZRSM010000164.1:0-1726 GCA_964602755.1 uncultured Planctomycetales bacterium | reverse complement strand
CAGCCTGGCCCTGCGCGACGAACCGAGGCGGCGTGAGGTAGGGAACCGGGTTCGATGCTCCCAACGCGTCTGCGCCGGGTCGGGTGCGGGCTCGGCCCGGCATTCAGGTGGTGTGCAGGAACCTGAGCACAGTCAGCGTTCGCTGATGGTCGGTGTCCTTGTCGGGGTTCTTCGCGGACGACTTCGGTTTCCACTTACCGGCCCGCTGCATCGCCACGCGGACGCGCTCGGCGACGGCGTGCTCGGATGCGGGGTCGTCGCTCCATCGCCCCGCCTTCAGTTCGTTGAGCCAGGCGGTGTACGGGGGCTTGCCACGGTAGTTCGGTTGATTGGCAATGTCGTCGAGTTCCCGATCCAGCGGGCTGAGGCTGGCCAGGCGGCGCTGTTCAGCATGACGTTCTGCCAGCTCACGCGCGCGCTGCTCGTGTTCCTCGCGCAGCCTCGGCGTGGCATCCCGGTCCGGCTCCATGCGTCCGTAGCCCACGGCCGTCTTCGCACCCGCGCCGCCCTCCCGCAACGCCTGTTCGAGCCAGGCGGCGACCTGACCGAGCCGCCCGCGCGTGGGCTCGTCGAGCGGCACGAGCCCGAAGAGGAAGCGATTGCCTTCGGCCGCGACCAGGAACGGAATCGGCACCGGCGAGCGCCAGTCCCCGGGCGGATCCTGTGAGTCCCAGCCGGCATAATGCGGCGTCATCACGTCGGCTTCGAGTCTCACCGGCTCGGTCGGGACGGCGTCGAGGAAACACAGCGCTCCGCGGCCCCCTGGCTTGCCGAAGAGCGTCTCCGTGACCGACTTGTCGGCTCCGCCCGCGGTCACCCGGTCCAGCAGGAGTCCCTTGACCGAGCTGCCGGGCAGGTACGCCGTTCCGAGGACCGGGTGCCAGGCGAAACCGTTCTCGACCGGATGACTGCGGCCCAGTCCGGTGACAAAACGCGTGCGCGTTCTGAAAACCCCCCACCAGCCGCCGAGCCGGTCGATCATCGCGATCCGGCGGTGCGCGAACTCGCTCAGCAGCTCATGGTCGCCGATCTGCCCGCAGAGGCTGTCAATCCAATCGAGCTTGGGGCTCTCCCGTTCACGGTCGGCTGCCATTGTCCAGCAGCCGTTGCGGACCTGCCAGGTGTTGCAGAACTTGTCGAACCACAGTCCGGCGTGCCCGCCCTGCGGAAAACGCACAGGCTCTTTCTTGACGCCACAATAGAGTGGGCGGATACCGTCAGGCTCAGTCTTCCGGGCTGTCATCCTTGGGGAACTCCGACCGACAGAACTTCTTGTGCCATTCCAGCCAAGCCAGCGCCTCGGCCTGAGCCCGCAGGTAGAGCGCTTCGTCGTGTTCGACGATCGCTTGCAGCAGGTCGGCGGCGCCGGGATAGACGCCGCCCTCGGGCCGGCACAGCCAGCCTCGCAGACTGTGGTACAGCTCGAAGTGGGCCTCTTCGTCCGGCTTGGTGGGTTTCTCCCCGGCGGCGGCCCGCTCCGTCGCCATAGCCTGCCCCAGTCCGTTGGTCACGATCGCCGGCCCCAGGCGCTCCACGTACGAGCGGTAGCGCTTCCTGAACTGCTCATCCCTGCCAGCGAGTTTGCGGACGCGCTGGAGCGCGTCACGAGCTCGATCCTGCTCGAGCGTGCATGCAGTTGAACTCATCGGCCTGCCCCATTCCCGTCGAATCCGAGAACACGCACCGCGAACCATCCCTGGCCCACCGTCTCATTGCCCCCGGTCTG
>CAZRSM010000163.1:0-1525 GCA_964602755.1 uncultured Planctomycetales bacterium | reverse complement strand
GGTCGTTTTCGTGGTATATGGCCGCCGCCCCTACGCCCGGGAACTCGAGCAGGCGGTCACGGCCGGTATCGAAGCCGTCGGTGGCGCCTGACCAGACGCCGATCACCTGCGAGAATCAGCAGAGGTCGCCGAACGAGTAGTAGAAGACGAACTCGCTCTGGGCCGCGGCGCTGCCCGCGGCCAGGGCGACTACGGCCGCCGCGAGGGCCAGGCTGTGCTGTCGTAGCATGGAACTGCTCCCGTCGGTTCGGTAAAGACAAACGTGGCTAGCGCCAAGTGCTCCTTTGCCGATCCTAGCCAACCGCCGGAGGCGAATCAACGCTGCAAACCGGTGCACCGAACTCCGCCCCGGGGGGCGTGCCCGGCCCGCAACCGCGATTGACCCTGCCGGGGCCTGCTCGTATGTTGAGCTTCCAGGAGCCATGCGCATCGACGTCCACGGACATATCGGAACCTGCGAGTCGCACAGCAGCGATCTGCAACACGTGACGGCCTATCTCGATACCTGCGCCGTGCAGCGGCTGCTGGTTTCCAATCTCGACGCCGCCGGCGGTGCCGCGGCGCACTGCACCGACGAGACCGCCGCCAACCTGGCCACGCTCGAGGCCTGCCGGCAGGATCGGCGGTTGCTGCCGGTCTACTGGGTGCGGCTGGGGCAGGAGGACAGCAAGATCCAGGCCTTCGCGGGGGCGTTCGAGGTCGAGCCGTTCGTGGCGGCCTTCTTCTCGCCGCCACGCGACGAGTATGCGGCGGACGATGCGCGCCTCGACCCGCATCTGTCGGTGCTGGCCAAGCTGCGTCGCGCGGCCTTCATCGAAGTCGGCCCCAAGCCGCCGCACGATGTCGAGCACGTGTACACGCTGGCCAGGCGCCACCCGGGGTTGCCGATCGTGCTGTGCGGTGCGGGTGGCCAACCGCATTGGGACGAGGTGGTGGAGACGGTGGCGCGCAGCCGCGACAAGCAGGAGGTGCGACTGTACCTGGCCACCGACAGCGCCGCGGCGGCCGACATTGCCGCCGCCTTCGAGCGGCTGGGGCGCGGGCGGCTGATGTTCGGCAGCGACGCGGCGCGGCTGGGAGCCGAGCACGGTCCGCGATTCCGTGAGCTGCTGAGCCGGCTGCCGAAGCTGCTGGGCGATGAGGGCTTCGCCGATCTGGCGGGCAACGCGGCCCAGCGGGTGTTTCCGCTGGTCTGATGTCCGCCCCGAAGTCTGAAGCGACCCACGCCGACGGCTTGAGGCAGCGGCGCAGTAATGGGCGGGACCAGAGGCTATGCGCTGTTTCGTGGCGATAGAGCTGGATCGGGCGCTGCGTCAGCCGCTGGCCGGGCTGTTGCGCAACGGCCTGCCGCGCAGCCGCGACGTGCGCTGGTGCACCGAGCAGCAGTTGCACGTGACGCTCAAGTTCCTGGGCGAGGTGGACCAGCGGCGGCTGGCAGACGTGTGCGGCGTGGTGGCGGCCGCGGCGCAGCGCGTGGACCCCTTCGAGCTGACCCTGAACGGGCTGGGAGCGTTTCCCTCGCCAC
>CAZRSM010000162.1:0-6064 GCA_964602755.1 uncultured Planctomycetales bacterium | reverse complement strand
ACGATGTTGTCGCGGACGTAGTAGCGCCCCAGGATCATGCAGCGGCACTCGGGACACAGCGTCTCCACCGTGCGCGGCAGCTCGCGCAGCACCGGCCGGATCGGCGCGCCGCTGTGCGTGGTGCGCGGCTGGTGCGGGCGGTCCAGCCCCGGCGGGTTCTTTACGAACAACACGTCGTGATGGCGCTCGCGGCTCTGGCCGCAGCGCGGACACTCCAGTTCGAGGTATATGGCGTCTTCGCGCTGCTCGTAGCACAGCCGCCCGCTGACCACCTCGCCGCAGCCGCCGCACTGCCACTGGCCTTCCCACGGCAGGCCGGCGACGCCCTTCTGCACCGGCGAATAGCGGCGCAGCGACAGCTTGTAGCGCTCCAGCTCGGTGCAGGCGTCGTCGGCCCGCACCGCCGGGCGCTCGATGGCATCAAAGGGCCGGTGCAGCCGGCCGGAGCGCTGGCGGCCGTCGTCGGTCGCGGCTGCGGGCCGCTCGACGATGGCCTGCGGATCGATCACGTGCAGATGACAGATGTGGTCCACCTGGCCGCTGGCCTGCTCTGCCTCGCCGAGCGGCTGGGTGGTTTGCTGAGTATCAGACCGCGCCATACGTGCAGGCTCCTTGCAGATCCCCCGCCGGTCGGCGGCCGGCTTGCGCGCCGCGGGCACGGCCGGCGGCCGCCGGGCTTCATTGTAATCACTCGAAGTAGAAGGGATAGACACGCGGGTGGCGCTTTCGTTTCTGATAAGCGCGGGCCAGGTCGAGATAGATCTCCAGGTCGCGGTCGAGGTTGGTGTTGGTCTTGTCGAAGTAGAAGGTGCGGATCGGCAGGTCGTCGTGGGCGGCGCTGACCGCCGGGTAGACCGCCTCGGCCACCACGCCGTTCATGCAGGTGAAGGGGGCGATGTCGATCACGCCGTCGGCGCCCTTGCGGTGCAGGTAGATGGCCTTGCCGACGCTGAGCACCATTTCGCCCAGGGCCCCTTCGGCCGGCAGGTAGGGCCAGGCGGCCTCGATCAGCTCGCGGATGTCGTGCGGCTCCTCGTAGCCGCGGAAGTCGTCGGCCACCGGCGCCAGCAGCGTCTGCTCGTAGCGGTGCTGCACGTGGCTGGTGAGCTTGCGCTTCAGGAATGCCAGGCTCAGCCGGCCGTGCTCGCGGACGGCGTCGGTCTCCCGGCACCAGTTGGTATACCACACCCACTCGGGCGTGTCCGAGAGCCAGCACTCGCCGCCCAGCCGCTCGACCCGGCGGATCAGGTCGTCGTTGCTGAAGGTATTGAGCCGGCAGAAGATCTCGCCCACCACGCCGATCAGCGGGCGGCCCTTGTCGTAGCGGGCCGGCACCGCCCGGAAGCGGTCACGCACCTCGACCACCTTCTCGGCCAGCAGCGCCACGCGCTGCTTTGGCGTCGGCCCGCGCAGCTCGAGCACGGCGGCGAAGGTTTCCAGGGCCTCGTGGAAGACCGCCTCGCTGTCGCCGGCGCGGGTCTCGTAGGGACGCGTCTTGAGCAGGAAGCGCTGCGCCAGGTCCGCCAGCACGATGCCCATCCAGACGGTGTGCGAGAGGTCCTTGGCGGCCTCGCCGATGCCGGCATAGCCGTTGGCGCTGGTGGGCGAGACCACCAGGGCCTCGCCGTAGCCCTCCTCGGCCAGCACGCGGCGCAGGTAGGGAGCATACTGCCCGAAGCGGCACGGGCCGCAGGCCTGAGGCATGAAGAAGGCGCTTTTGGCCGGGTCGAACCCCGGCTGGCGGCAGACCTTGAGAAAGTCGCCCAGCGTGATGCGGTGCGGCAGACACTCTTCGCCGCTGCTGTGGGCCCCGCCCAGCTCGAGTGTCTGCTCGTCGGAATCGGGCACCACGCGGGTATCCACCCCGGCCGAGCGGAAGGCCGCGGCGGTCAGGGCCGCAGTGCCGTAGGACATTTGCGGGAAGTAGAGCGTTCTTGCGGCAAGACCTCGTGCTCCGGCTTGCTCCGACACGTGCGCCACCATCGCAGAATCCCCTTGCTGTCCAGATACGCTTCGCAACGAGTCATCATGCCGGCGTCGTTCGAGTGCCCGTCGAACTGCAGCGAGAGGAACGGCTTGCCCGAGGCCGGCCGCACGAAGGCCTTGATGAACGAGTCCGGCCCGCACTTGAAGTTGGTCACGTAGATGATGTGCAGGTTCGGATAGCGCCCCACCAGCTTGCTGGCGGCCAGGATGCGCTTGCCGAAGGCCCAGAACATGTTGTCGTTCACGTCGGTGATGTCGATGCCTTCGAGCGGCAGCGCGTCGACCGGCAAGACGTTGACGCCGTAGTTCTCGCGCAACTTGCGCGCCACCGACAAACTCACCCCCGGATCGTGAATGTTGTAGGGCCGGCCCACCAGCACGATGCCCGGCTCGCCGCTCTCGACCAGCCGCGCCAGAGCCTCGCGTCCGGCCGCCTGGTAGCGCCGCCGGAACTCGCTCAGGGCCTCATAGCCGGCGGCGAAGGCCCGCTGGGCCTGTCGCCGCGGCACGCCCAGCTCGCGCGCCGTCTCGAGCAGCGCCGTGCGCAGCTCGCCGGGCCCGTCCTTGAGCCGGATCGTCGGACACAGGAAACGTCCCGGCCAGCGCCGCACCACCGGCGTCTGCCGCAGCACGAACGGCAACGTCTGGCCCCAGGGGCAGACGTGGTTGGGATCGTCGCCGGCGGTCACGCCGGCTATCGGCTCCATCGATAGCAGGTTCGGTACCCAGATGCAGTCCACGCCGGTCTGCACCAGCTCGGCCACGTGCCCGTGCGCCACGATGATCGGGAAACACGGCTCGGCCACCACCGAATCCAGTCCCAGTTGCACCGCGCGCCGGTTGGTCTGGCCCGAGAGCACCACCCGCAGCCCGCAGTCGTGGAAGAAGCGCCGCCACAACGGCAGCAGCTCGAAGGTGTACATCGCCAGCGGGATGCCCACCGCGGCCCGCGGCTGCGGCGGCTCGCCGCACTCGTCGGCCATCAGCAGCTCGCGGTGCAGGGCGATCAGGTCGCGGATGACCGGGCGGCGCTCGCTGCGGGTCTGCTTGCGGAAACGGTCGGAACACTTGTCGCCCCAGAAGGTCTTTTCGTCCTCGACGGTGAATTCCTGGATCGCGCACAGGTTGCTGCAGCCGTGACAGGTGAACTCGCGCAGCCGATAGTCGACCTGCTCGAGGTCGTAGCCGCGAAAGCGCGTCACCGCCCCGGTGGCCTTGATCTTCTCGCGCGCCAGCAGCGCCGCCCCGATGGCACCCAGGATGGCGTTGTGCGGCGGCACGATGATCTCCTTGCCGGTGATCATGGCGAAGGCCGCCGCCACCGCGTCGTTGTAGGCCGTGCCGCCCTGGAAGAAGACGCACTGCCCGATCGGCCGCCCGCGCACCACGCGGTTGATGTAGTTGTACGCGATCGAATAGGCCAGCCCGGCAATGACGTCTTCGCGCCGGGCGCCCCGCTGCATGCAGGCGTTGACGTCGCGCTCCATGAACACCGTGCAGCGTTCGCCCAGGCGAATCGGAGCCTGCGAACTGAGCGCCAGCTCGGCGAACTCATCCTTGATCGAGATGCCCAGCTCCTCGGCCCGCTCTTCCAGGAAGCTGCCGGTGCCGGCGGCGCAGGCCTCGTTCATGGTGAAATCGACCACGATGGTCTCGGTGGCCTCGCCGCCGCGGCTCTCGCTCTCGAGCTGGATATACTTGCTGTCCTGCCCGCCGATCTCGAAGATCGTATCCGGCCGCTTGCCCAGCAGGCGGTCGCCCACGAAGGTCGCCCCGGTCTTGTGGGCGGTGATCTCGTCGTTGATGCTGTCGGCCCCGACCAGTTGACCGATCAGCTCGCGACCGCTGCCCGTGGTGCCCACGCCCTTGATGCGCACCGCCCAGCCGACCGCCTGCTCCGTCTCGCGCAGACAACGCGCCACCACCTCGATCGGCCGCCCCTCGGTGCGCGTGAAGATGTAGTGGATCACCTCTCCGGCTTCGTCGATCAGCACCAGCTTGGTACCCACCGAACCGATGTCCAGACCCAGGTAGGCGTCCACCGGGCGGCCGTCGGTGGGGAAACGGTAGGGTCGCACGCGGTCGCGCAGCAGCCGCACGCGCTCGAGACTCAAGGGCGGCATGGTCGCCAGGCCGGCCGCGGCGCCTTCGCCCGCGGCCCGCAGCCGTGCCAGCCCGCCGGCCAGGTCGCCGGTACGCCGGGCCGCCAGGGCCGCCCCCACCGCGCCCAGCGACTCGGCGGCCTCGGGCACGAACAGTTCCCGCTCACTCAGCTCGAACACCTCGCGCAAGGCCCGCACCACGGCGCTGTTGAGCGACACACCGCCGATCAGCGCCACCGGGCCCGCCACCGTGCGCCCCTTGACCACCGCGGCCTTGAAGTTGCGGGCCACCGCGTCGCACAACCCGCGCAGCACCTCGGCCGGCTGGTAGCCCTTCTGCTGGGCGTGAATCATGTCGCTCTTGGCGAACACGCTGCACCGCCCGGCGATCTGGGCCGCCCGCTCGGCGTCCTCCACGATCCGCCCGATTTCGTCGACGCGGTAGTTCAGCCGGGCCGCCTGCTGGTCGAGAAAGCCACCCGTGCCGGCGGCGCAGTCGCCGTTGGTGCTGTAGTCGACGATACCCAGCGTGCCGCTGCCGGGGTCCGGCTCGCAACGGATAAAGCGGCTCGACTCGCCCCCCATCTCGAAGATCGTGCGCACCTGCGGGTAGAGCAGATCGAGCGCCCGCACGGCGGCCTGAAACTCGTTGCAACGGTCGGCGGCCAGCGGCTCGGCTACCAGCCCGGCCCCCGCCCCGGTCAGGCCGACCAGCGGCTCTGCTCGGCCGGGCAGACACGCCCGCAACTCTTCGAGCATCGCGGCGCTGGTATCGACCGGACGGCCCTGCGACCGGCGGGGCCGCATGACCAGCACCGTTTCGCCGTTGCGCCCGCGGCGCTCCAGGCGTCGCAGCACCGGGCGTCCGCCGGGCTGCGTCGCGATTTCGTCGACCGCCTCGCCGGAGACCACCACGGCGACATGTACGCCGACGGAACCCACGTCGATCCCGACTCGAATGCTCATGGTTCGACGACTCCCAGAAGACCTCGACCGCGGCCACCGGGCCGACCCCGCCGATGGCAGGACCGGCGGTCGTCAAGCCAGCCACGGGCGGCACAAGTGGCCGCCGGCTGGCGATGTCACACCTCGCGGCCCCTCCGCCCGAGAGGTTCCCGCGCCGCCCCCGGTTGGCTGGAGGGTTCGCCGGTGCGCACCACGATCCACGTCGCACGCCTGGCGCTGCGGCCCGACACAGCCCCCGGCTGGCCGGGATTCTAATGCCCCGGGGGACAAAAACAACAGTAATCTTACCAGCCGACCGCCACGCGCGTGTCCCAGAAGAGCAGGCAGATGCAGGTCGGGGGCCGGTCGCACCGGAACGCACAGCAAACCGAATGCGACGGATCGCGTCCCTCCGCTGGAAGGCCACGCTCCGTCGTGGCCGTCTGCTACTGCTTCTTCGTCGCCGGCAGGTCGATATCGACCCACACCAGATAATGATCGCTGGCCCGGTCGCGCCCGCTGACCAGCCGCTCCAGCGGGTCGCCGTGCTGCGGCCAGAAGACCCCGCTGTCGGCGACTTTGAGCAGCTTGCACGGCAACACATAGTCCAGCCGGCCGAAATGGCTGGTGCGCGTGGCCCCGTCGCCGGGATAGTCGCCCGCCGACTCGAATGCCCCGCGCGAACGCGGCCGCGGATCACGGATCAGCGGGTGCTCGAGCAGCCAGGCAATCGCCGGCTTGCCGTAGGGCCGCTCGGCTTTGACGGGGTCGGCGTTGAGGTCGCCCATCACCACGAACAGCGTCCCGACCGGCAGGCCGCCACGCTTGCCGGCGTCGTCATAGATGTAGTCCGCCCGCGGCGGCCCGCTGATGTAGTCGGCCCAGAAGCGGATCTCGTCGTAATTCCGCCGCCCGTTGCGGTCTTCGTCGCCGTCGAACACCGGCGGCGTGGGGTGGGCGGCCAGCACGTGCAGCGTCAGGCCGCCGACGCGCACCGGCACGTCCCAGTGGCTCTTGCTGGAGAGCCGCAG
>CAZRSM010000161.1:0-6842 GCA_964602755.1 uncultured Planctomycetales bacterium | reverse complement strand
CGCCGGTCGCTTCGTGATAGCTGCGCAGCGCGAAGAGCACGATCATGTTGGGCCAGGCGTCGTGCGTCTCGCGCAGCGGTCGCGGCCCCAGCCAGCCGTCGGCGTCCTGGCCGTCGAGGATCGCGTCGAGCCAGCGGCGGGCCTGCCCGATCACCCGCTGGTCGCCCAGCACATAGCCCAGATCGACCAGCCCGCGCAGCCAGTAGGGCACTTCTTCCCAGCTCTTGCGGGTCGGATCGAGCCAGCCGCTGTCGTCGCGGCAGAAGCGGCTGAGCTCGGGCAGGTGGCCCACGAAGCCGGCGGCCAGCAGTTCGAGCTGTTTGCGCAGCCAGCCGCGTGGCACGATCGCTCCGATCGGCAGCTTGACCAGCGGGCTGACGGTGAGCGGAGCGCGGTTGGACGGATAGGGACTGTCGCGGCGATCGGTCGGCGGCTCTCTGACCAGCTCGGCGTACATGGGTTTACCCGTGCGGTATTCTCGACGGCTCGCGCTGCCCGGCGTCGTCGGCCCCGGTCCGGGCGTACTCCCGGCCGGCTCGCGCCGCCCGCGGACGATTCGCTGTTCGCCATTCGCTGTTCTTAATCCTGGTGGGTGGTGCCCACCCTACGGGCCTCCCGGCGCCACCGTCCCCCCTTCCAGGGGGGACCACAGGGGGGTCGGAGCCGGCGACCACTAGCCGCCGCCGGATAGCCGCGCCGCCGTCACATCAGGGACACTTGTCACTTTGCGCTTGTCACTTTGCATTTGTTGTCTTCACCCTCCCCCAAGCCCCTCCCTGAAAGGGAGGGGAGTTGGCCGGCACGCGCCGCCGCCGGACAGTTGTGACGCTCGCCCGGCCGGCGTCAGTGTATTCCGTGCAGCATCGGTCGCAGCCAGCGCAACAGCAGCAGCATGATGACCGTGGCGCAGGCCGAGCCGATGGCGAAGATCGAGAAATACTCGGTGGGCGTCATGGTACCCCACAGTTCGCCGATGGTATGCGCCAGGAAGTTGGCGCAGGCGCCCGAGGTGAAGAACCACAGCCCCATGAACAGTCCCACCAGCTTGGGCGGTGCCGCCTTGGTCACCAGCGACAGACCCACCGGCGAGAGGCACAGCTCTCCGATCGTCAGCAGCAGATAGAACAGCACCAGCCAGCCCACGCTGACCTTGAGCACCGACGACTGGCGATACAGCTCGGTCAGGGCCTTGCGGAAGCGCGGCTCGGCACCGGCCGCCAGCAACTGCTGCCGGTGCCGCTCTTCGATCTGGTCCGAGACGGTGAAGGTCCCGCTGGCCGGGTCGTACTTGACGAACTCGGGCCACTCGGCCACCGGCTCGAGCGCGCGGTACTGCTCGGGCAGTGTCAGTCGCACCTCCCAGGTGGCATCCTTGGGCAGCTTGCCGGCCCGCTTGGCCTGGCGGGTTTCTTCCTTTTTCTGCTCGGCCAGTTTCTGGAGCTGGTCGATCAGTTCGCGATACTCCTGCGGGCTGGAGTATCCGAGTGCCCGCATCCAGTCCAGGTCGGTCAGCACGCCGTGCATCCGCAGCGTGCCGTCCTTGAACACCAGGCGCGTGGCGCCGAAGTAGTGGCGCGACTCGGGATCGTCGGGGTCGGAGAGCACGAACACGCGCCCCTGATCGTCGACGTGGAACGCCGGCGGCAGCTCGGCCAGCGGCGTGCTGGTAGGCTGGTTCTCGCGCGCCGCCGCCGCCAGCATCGCCCCGTAGGCCAGCGTGGCGAAGAACACTCCCAGGGCCATCTTCATGGGCGTCGAAGGTTGCAGGCGGCGTTTGTCGAGCCAGGTCCACAGCCAGGCGAAGACCGGCGCCAGGACGATGATGAAGAACGGGTTGATCGACTGGGTCTGCTCGGCCGCGATCTGGAAGTCGTCCAGCCGGCTGCCGGTGGCGGCCGGGGCCGTAGCCGGAGCGGTGGCCGGAGCGGTGGCAGTGCTCACGCCGAAGGAGGCCGGCAGCGTGACCTCCGGGGCGCTGTCGCGGAAGACATGGAGATTGCTGTGCTTCTCGGCCCACACGTTCATCACGTTGGCGGCCTGCTCGAAACCCACCCAGAACAGCACCACGAACAGGCAGATCACCACCAGCACGATGGTGCGGTCGCGATAGACATAGGCCGGCAGTTCCCCGGATTCGGACGTCGGCAGCTCGGCCCCGCAGCGGCTGCAATGCTGCGCACCGGGCTTGTTCGGGGCGCCGCACTGGGAGTTGGGGCAGTAGATTGTCTCCCCGCCCGCGCCGGCCCCGTCGCCCTGCTCGGCAGCCTCGGCATCCAGGGCGGCGATCATCCGCGTGCGGCGCTCGACCGCCCCCATGCCCCACAGGTAGACGATCAGCCCGACCACCATGCCGATGCCGGCGGCGGCGAAGCCGTAGTGGTAGCCGTAGTTCAGCCGCAGCCAGCCGCACACCAGCGGCCCGATGAAGGCCCCCAGGTTGATGCCCATGTAGAAGATGGTGAAGGCGCTGTCGCGGCGTTCGTCGCGGGTAGAGTAGAGCGAACCGACCTGCGTGGAGATGTTGGGCTTGAGGAAGCCGCAGCCGGCGATCAGGAAGCCCAGGCCGCTGAAGAAGAACGGCATCGGCTCGAAAGCCAGCAGGAAGTGGCCGATGGCCATCAGCACCCCGCCGATCACCACCGACCAGCGGGCGCCGATGTAGCGGTCGGCCAGCCAGCCGCCGACGATGGGGGTGGCATAGACCAGACCGGCGTACCAGGCCATGACCTTCGAGGCCTGCTCCTGGTTCCAGTACAGGTAGTTGAGCATGTACAGAACGAGCAGCGCCTTCATGCCGTAGAAGCTGAAGCGCTCCCACATTTCGGTGAAAAAGAGAGTGAACAGACAGGTGGGATGCCCCAGTATCTCGCCCGAGCCGTCGCTCGGGGCCACCGAACCGCCGCCGTTGGCTGTGCTCGACACGTCACTGTCTCCCTGCTTGGCTCGCCGAACCGACCGCTCGCAACGCCGCGCTGGTCGACGTTCGCAGACCCGGCCCCCTTTCTTGAGCGTCGAAACGTTGGTGCAGGATATGCCAAAGCCCCGCGGGCGACCAGATGAATCACCAGCGCACAGAAAAGCGTCGGCCGCGACTGGCCGTCGCGACCGACACCCTCGCCCGCTCCCCTGGGTAGCAGGTCTGTTGCTCGACTAACGCCGCCTGAACAGCAGCCAGGTCACGGCGCCGATCACCAGCAGCCCCGCGCTCCACGGCTCGGGAACGGCGGTGCGGAAGATCAGGTACTCTCCGCGGTCGCCGCCGGGACCAAACGGATCATGATGTCCCCGGGCGTCGGCCCACATCCAGCGCGCATCGGTGCTGATGTCGGCGATCGTGCCCCACGGTTGCACGCCGTTGAAACCGCCCACCGCGATGTCGTCCCAGCCATGGCGCATGGCGCGGCGTACCTGCCGGGCAACCTCGGCCACGCCGGGCGGCGGATCGCCGTCGTCGCGGTCACGCCCGGTGCGGAAGACTTCCCAGCGGCCGTCGCCGCTGAGCAGCGGCTGGCCGTCGATGCGCAGATCGGCCAGCACGCCCTGGGCCACACGGTCGTCGCTCCAGGCTGCCAGGTAGAGGTAGGGCTGGTCGGTCTGGATCTGGTAGTACTCGGCCACGCTCCAGTTGTAACGGCCGGGGTTGCCGCGCGGGCCGCGCTCGTTGGCGCCGTGGAACATCATCCAGTCGCCTTCGGCGCTGCCGGTGTAGAGCGCGTAGTGGTTGTCGGCCGTCACGTGGCCGGTGATGATGCTGGCACCCGCCATGGGCACCAACAGCAGTGTCAGCGTGGTCGCAATGGCCGTCGGCCGCATGTCACACCCTCCAAAGCCGTCGGGCACCCCGGCGACCGGCGCACCTCGGCCGTCGGCGGTGGCGCGTTCCCCTTTACGAAAAGCGTGTCAATCCTTGGTGTGGGAAGGCAAGCGGCAGGCAGGCGCGCCGCCGATTTGCGGCGCTTATGGGACGCACGCTGCGGCGAGCGGCGACCGGACGGGTACTACTCATGCGCCGCCGGGACCACCCAGAGCCGGCTTGCTCGACTCGGCGACGCCCGGCGGATCGGCCCGCAGCGCTCCGAGGCCGACCACGACCGCCGCCCCGGCCAGCACGAGCGTCGCCCAGGCGCCCAGGCCAACACCGTCGTGAGAGATGGTCATCAATACCGCGACTGGCAACACGCCACCGAAGTAGGCCCGATAAACCGCGCGGGCCGGGTCGCCCGGACGCGCCGCCGGCACCAGACGCAACGCCAGCAGCGTGCTGGCGGCGGCCAGTTCCATCACTGCGGTGGCCGGTGCGTCAAACAGCGCCAGCGAGACCGCCAGCAACGGCCCGCTTGCGGCGGCGGTTGTCAGGCAGGCCGCCAGGGCCGCGCCGGCGCCGCCGGCGAGGTCGCGCACGTGCTGGCTCATGGCCGCCAGCAGCACGGCGATTGCCACCAACGACACCCACGGCGCGGCCCGTCCATTGAGCATGTGGACGCTCAGTGCGCAGCCCACCAGCGCCAGGCCGGCCGCGACCCACGAAAGCCGGCGGGCCGCCGGTATCAGCCGGCCCGCGGTGGTCCAGGGTTTTCCGTCGTCGAGCTGCTGGTTCCAGAAACGGGCCAGCCACAGCAGGTACCAGCTCGCCAGGCCGCTGCCGAGGCTCAAGCGCAGCCAGGCCGGTCCCGGCAGCCAGCCGGTGCAGGTGACGATGATGCCGCCGGCCAGCAGCGCCAGGCCCAGTTCACCCAGTCGCACGCGGGAGGCCCAGTGGCCGGTGATCAACAGCGCCAGCGCCGCCAGCAGCAATGCCGGTCCGGAGGCGCGCTGGTCCCACGTGCGCGTCGCCAGCAGTCCGACCACCACGGCGCCGATCGTCACCAGTACCACCAGCGCGGCCCGCGGGCGCTGGGCATCGGGCTGAGGCGGCGGATCGGCCGGCCAGCGCCGGGTGCGCCGGCGCCAGTCCAGCAGCAAGGCGGCCACCACCAGTGCCAGCAGCAGTCCCGCCGCGATCAGCAGGATCGGCGACGCTTCGGGCACCAGCACAGCGGGGACGTTCTCGACCAGCAGCCAGGCCAGCAGGGCCAGCGCCGGGTAGGGCGCCCAGCCGGCGGTGCGAAAGGCCCACACGAAGACCGACAAGACCAGCAGCGCTACGAAGTCGCTGGCCGCCGGCGACCAGCCGGCCGAGGATCCCAGCCCGCCGGGCGCGGTGCAGCACCAGATCAGAGCGCCCAGGGCGCAAACCAGGCCGGCCTGCCCGAAGACACTGGCGCGCCCCAGCTCGTCGAGGCTGGCCGGCGTCGGGGCCGGTCGGCCGTCAGGGCCGATCGGCTGGCGCGCCGCCACGCGCCCCAGGGCATACCACACGATGGCCAGACCGGCCAGGACGTGTCCGATCAGTGCGGGCTGCCAGTGGTAGTCCTGCCGGGAATACGCCAGGCCGATCAGCGCGCCTCCGCTGACGGCGGTCACCAGGGCGCCTTCGCCCACGCCGGCCGGCAGTCGCCGGCGCAGCAGCGCCGCCAGCAGGGCCACCACCAGTGCAAAGCCGATGGTCAGCACGGGAGGCATGCTGGCGATCAATGCCTGCGACATGGGTCTGCTCTGGCTCTTGGTCGGGCCGCGGCTCGCCGTCGCCGCGACCCTGCGCCTGTTTCCAAGCCGGCATGATATAACCAAACGGCCGCGAGCGTAGCGGTCGGCGGACGGGTTTCGGCGGTCAAAGGTGGGGACCGGGGTGCCCGCACAAGCCGTCACGAGCACCCCGGCGGGTGTGGGTCACTTTTATGCGCCTCGTACCCGAAGGAGAGGCGGTGCGGCACAGCTTGCAGTGTGCCTCGAACCACTATCGCGCCGCGCGGCGCGATCAGGACTGCGTGTCGGCGGCGCCGAGCGTCTTGAGGTAGTCGATCAGGTCGGCCATGTCGCGGTCGGACAGCTCCCAGCGCGGCATCGGCCAGGACAGGGTCTCCCCGTCCGGTTCAATACCCTCGCGGATGGCCCGCGCCAGCGATTGCTCGTCGTATGGCACGTGTTGCTCGTCGCCGTCGTGGCCCTCGGCGGTCAAGCTGTCGTAACGAATGTCGGGGGCGATCAGGCTGGTCGGCATGACCGCCGGTCCGCCGGTGCCGTCGTTGCCGTGGCAGGCGGCACATCCGCCGCCGTGCATCGCCAGCCAACCCGGCCCGCCGCTGTAAGCGACGCGCTGGCCGTCGATGTTGATACCGGTCTTGAAGATCGGCTCGCCGTTGGAAGCGTCTGGCGAGACCTCGACCTCGCCGGCGCTGAAACCGCCGGCCGGCGGCCCCATCAATCCCATGCCCGCAAGCATGTCGAAACCTGACATCCAACCGGACTTCGGCAGCCCGCAGCCGGCCACCAGCAGCGCCACCGCTGTGGCAGCGACGATTCCCGTTTTCATCGCAGCCTCCTGTGGCGGGCGCGGCAGGCGTGCCCCCGGTGCTCGCCCCGCCATCATCTGATGCGCAAGTGATGCTGGTTCTTCCCCCTTTTTCCCGGCGATCGGAGCAGATTCGTCGGCGCCCCCGGCGGGAGATGGGAGCAGATGAGCAACCGGCCCGTCGGACAAGCCGGGGGCGGCCGGCCTCCACGAACAACCCGGGCTAGCGACTCAGGTCGCGGGCCGAGCGGCGCACCCGCGGGCGCGTATCCTGGCGGCCCAGCGCACCAGCGTCGCGCGCCGCCCGGACCGCCCGGCGGACCGCCGCCGCGATGCCGGCCGCGTCGATGCCGGCCTGGGCCAGTTGGCCGGCCCGGCTGCCGTGGGAATAGAACGTGTTCTCGGCCAGCCCGAGACGCACCAGCGACCCGGTGGGCAGCCCCAGGCGGTT
>CAZRSM010000160.1:0-6901 GCA_964602755.1 uncultured Planctomycetales bacterium | reverse complement strand
TCCTTCGGGCGGGTGAAGTCGAACTTCCAGCCGGCCGGCGGCTTACCCGGCGTATCGGCATCAAACGTCCACGCATGGCCGACGGCCTTCTCCGTCTCGATCTCCTTTACCTTGCCGGTCGCATCGAGCTCGACTTCCTTGAACACGTCGCCGACCACCAGCTCGACCTCGTACTCCAGCTTGCCGTGCTCGACTTCGGCCTCGGCCTCGACCACCTTGCCGCCCTTGACCTCGGCCAGTGCCTTGGCGATGGCCTGCGGCAGCGTCACTTGGGACGCGGTGAGCAGCTCGCACGCCTGCTCGTATTCTTCGGCCTCGTCTTCATCCTCGTCCTCGTCTTCGTCGCGTTCCTTCGCGAGCACCTTGCCGGTGATGGCGTCTATGACGATCTCCAGTTCGCCGCCCTTGCCGATGAACTCCAGGCCGAAGACCGGCTTGGCGCCCTGGAGATAGAGGACGATTTCGACCAGCCGGGCGTCGCCGGCTTCCTTGGCGGCGATCGTGATGGCCTGCTGGGCGGACAATCTGGCGGCCGCCGCGGCCTGCTTCTGCACCTGCTGTTCGAGCAACTCGAACTCCTCGCCTTCGTCCGCCAGCGCCGGCAGCGCCAGTGACAGCCCCGCGACGATCAGCATCAGGTGTCTCATGGTCAGGTCTCCTTGGTTCGGGTAAAGCCAGTCGCGATCTCTGGAGTGTCAAGCTAGCACGCCGGCGCGGGCTTTCCACTTAACGATCCCTGAAATCGTGTTAAGGATCGGGCGGGAGCCGTTCACCGACGCGCCCAGCGCGCACCGCTACGATTGTCCTGCCGAGATGACGATGCGGAACGTGCTCCCGCGGCCGGGTTTGCTGTCCAGTTCGATCCGGCCGGCGTTGACCGCGACCGCCCACTGTGCGATTGCCAAACCCAGCCCGGCGCCGCCCATTTCGCGCGAGCGGGCCTTGTCGAGCCGGTAGAAACGCTCGAAGACGCGCTGCCGCTCCTCCGGCGGAATCCCCGGTCCGCTGTCGCTCACTACGGCCACCGCCTCGCCATCGTGCGCGAAGACACGTACACGAATCTCGCCCCGCGTCGGCGTGTACTTGATCGCGTTGTCGAGCAGGTTGATCAGCGCCTGGCGCAGCGTGGTGCGGTCGGCCAGCACACTGACAGCGGACGGCAGCTCGACGGTCAGGCGCTGCTGCTTCTCGTCGGCCAGCGGCCGCAGGTGCTCAACCACCTCGCCGGCCAGGGCCGCCAGATCGAGCAGCTCGCGGCGCAGCCGCACCTTGCCGGCGTCCGCGCGCGCCAGCATCAGCAGGCTGTCGACCAGCCGGGTGAGGCGGTCCACCTCTTCGAGCATGCTGGCGATGGCCTCGCGGCAGGCTTCCGGCGACTGGCGCTCGCGCAGGGCCACCTCGCCGACGCTGCGCAAGGCGGTCAGCGGCGTGCGCAACTCGTGCGAAGCGTCGGCCGTGAAACGCCGCAGCCGCTCGAACGCTTCCTCCAGTCGGCCCAGCGTGTCGTTGAACACGCTGGCCAGGCGGGCGAACTCGTCATCAGCAGGTCCCATCGGCAGACGCTGGTCGAGCCGGTCGGCGCTGATCTGGCGGGCCTTCTCGGCCATCGCTCCCACCGGCGCCAGCAGCCGGCCGGCCAGCACATATCCGCCCAACACCGCCAGAATCAGCACCGCGGGTACGCCGATCAGCAACGTCGCGCGCAATTGTTCCAGCGCGTCGTAGGCGGCCTGGGTGTCGCACGCCACAGCGGCACGATAAGTATGATGCCGGTCGGCGAAGGTCGCGATGCGCACGCGCAAATGCCGGCCGGCGGGCGTTTTCGAGGCCAGCTCGCCGTCGCCTGCCGCCAGCAGCCGGGCCAGGCCCATACGCTGCCAGCCGCTGCTTTCGTAGAAAACCTTGCCGTCTTCTTCTGCGCAGAAAAGCAGCATACCGCCGTGCTCTTCGAGCTCTTCCAGCTCGTCCGGGTCTTCGAGCACCAGGCCTTGCAGGGCAGCCATCTCCCGGTCGAGCCGCTGGCGCACCTGGTCCAGCAGCCCCTCGCGCAACCAGAAATACACGCCCAGCGAGAAAACCAGCACGATCAGCGCCAATGCCCCGGCGTACCAGAGCGTAAGTCGCAGGCGTACGCTGCGCGGCAGGAGCCTCATGTCTGGTCCTCCCCGAGCACAAAGCCGACGCCGCGTACCGTCCGCAGCAGCTTGAGCCCGAACGGATCGTCGATCTTGCGCCGCAAACGCGCCATGTAAACGTCGATCAGGTTGTCGGTAGTGGCGTCGCGGCCCGGCTCGGCCCACACCTCGCGGGCCAGCATCTCGCGCGAGACGATGTGTCCCGCGTGGCGCAGCAGGTATTCCAGCAGTTCGTATTCGCGCCCGGTCAGGTGCAGGCTCTGACCGCCGCGCGCCACGTGGCGCGTGACCAGGTCCATCTCCAGATCGGCCACCTTGAGCTTGAGCACCTGGTCGGGCCGCCCGCGGCGCAGCAGCGCGCGGATGCGCGCCAGCAGCTCCGGAAACGCAAACGGCTTGACCAGGTAATCGTCCGCCCCGCAGTCCAGCCCCAGAACGCGATCCTCGACCGCGTCGCGGGCCGTCAGGATCAGCACCGGCGTGGCCATCCCGGCCGCGCGCATGGCCTTGAGTACGTCCAGCCCGTCGCGGCCCGGCAGCATCAGGTCGAGCAGCACCAGGTCGAACCGCTCAGAACTGATCCGAAAGAAGCCTTCCTCGCCGCTGTGGGCCACCGCAACCTCGTAGTGCTGGCTCTCCAGGCCCTGCCGTATCGCGCGGGCGATCTTCTTTTCGTCTTCGACCACCAGAATCCGCATCACACCGGCTCCCGCTCTGCGGTCATTATTCCCGCCGGCAGCGTGGCGTTCTACCGCGGGTTCCTGACTTCTCTGTCAGGGTTTCTCCGGCGCCAAGACCTTGCGCCAGCGGGCGGCTTCGTCAGGCCGGCCCCAGCGGTCGTACAGCGTGATGAGGTTGTCGAGCGCCTGGCGGGTATGCTGGTTATCGGGACCCAACGCGCTCTTGAGCCCCGTGTAGCTGGACAGCAGCAGCGGCTCGGCCTGCTGATAGCGGCCCAGGGCCGTCAGGCAACCGCCGTGGTTGCGCTTGAAGATCAGCGTCATGTAGTGCCCCGGCGGCAGGGCGCGTTTGGCGACCGCGAGCGTCTCACGATACAGCGGGTCGGCCTCGTCGTGCCGGCCCAGCTCGTCGAGCAGCGACGCGAGGTTGTTGCGGGCGATCAGCGTCATGCGGTTCTCAGCGCCCAGGTACTGCTCGAAACCGGCCAGGGCCTGGCGCGCCGGCTCCTCGGCCTCGGCCGGTCGACCGCGCTTGCTGATCAGCCGGCTCAGGTTGCTGATGGCGGTGAACGTGGCCGGGTGATCGCCCAGGGTGCGCCGCCTGATCGCAATCACCTTGCGCAGAATGTCTTCGGCCTCGTCGAGCTTGCCGAGCGCCTGGAGCACCAGCGAGAGGTTGTTCATGAACACCAGCGTGTCGGGGTGCTCCTCGCCGGCGTTCTCGATCTGCAGGGCCAGGGCCGCGCGCAGCAGCGGCTCGGCCTCGGCCGGTCGATTGGTACGCTTGAGCAACTGGGCCAGGTTGTTGGTCGTCTGCAACAGCAGCGGATCGTTGCGCTGCAGCACGCGGCGCTGCACGGCCAGCGCCGCGGCCCAGGTCTGCTCGGCCTCGCGCAGCCGGCCCTGCTTGAGCAGGATGTCGGCCAGGTTGTTGGCCGCGCGCAGGGTCTCGACATCCTCCGGGCCGCGCCGCGCCCGGGCGGCGGCCAGCGTCGTGCGGATGAGCCCTTCGGCCTCGTCGAGCCGGCCCAGCTCTTTGAGCGCCCCGGCCAGGCTGGTCATCGAGTCGAGCGTCTGCGCGTCGTCTTCGCCGAGCGCGGCGCGGCGCAGCGCCAGCGCGCGGCGCAGGTGCGGTTCGGCGTCCTGGTAGAGCCCCAGGCTGGTGTAGGTCACGCCGATCGTATTGCGCAACGCCGCTTCGACCTCGGGCTGGTTCTCGAACTGCGCGGCCAGGCCCGCGGCGGCGCGGTCGAGCACGTCGGCCACGCGCACGTCGCGGCCGTCGTGGCCGGGGTCGGCGGCGGAGAGCATGTCGTTGATGAACTGGTTGATCACGCGGATGTTCTGCGTCTCGGTCTCGATGCGGGCCAGCCGCTGCTGAGCGAGTTGCTCGGCCCGGATCGCCCGATCGCGTTCCCAGGTGACGCGCAGCAACGCGCCCACCAGGGCGACGAACGCTACCACCACGACCGTCACCATCGCCTTGTTGCGCTGGGCGAACTTGCGCAACTGGTACATGGTGGTGGCCGGGCGGGCGGAAATGGGCTGGTCGGCCAGGAAGCGGCGGATGTCGTTGGCCAGGTCGCAGGCCGACTGATAGCGGCGCCGCCGGTCCTTCTCCAGGGCCTTGGACACGATCGTGTTGAGGTCGCCGCGGAAGACGCGGTTGACCGCGCTCAGCGGCAGCGGCTCGGCCTCGGCCACCAGGCGGGCCGCCTCGGGGATGGTCTTGCCCTGCAGGTCGCAGGGCAGCCGGCCGGTGAGCAGTTGGTAGCAGATCACGCCCAGGGCGTAGACGTCGGAGCGCGTGTCCAGCTCGTGCGGGTCGCCGGCGATCTGTTCCGGGCTCATATAGGGCAGGGTGCCGATCAACTGGCCCACGTGCGTCTGCAGGGTGGTCATCTGCACATCCGCATCGGTGACGCGCGCTACGCCGAAATCCAGGATCTTCGGCTGGCCCCGCTCGTCGACCAGGATGTTGCCGGGCTTGAGATCGCGGTGGATCACGCCTTTCTGATGAGCGTGATGCACGGCGTCGCAGATGCGGGCCAGCAGCCCGAGCCGCGCCCGGGTGCCCAGCCCGCGGGCCGCGGCGTACTCGTCGAGCGGCCGGCCGCGGATGTACTCCATCGCGAAGAACGGCTGCTCGACCGTACGCCCGTCGGTAAGTCTCACGGTCGCCGTGCCGGCCTGGTATATCTGGGCGATCCCAGGATGCTGCAGCCGACCCAGCACGGCGGCCTCGAAGCGGAATCGCCGCAGGACCTGCTCCGAGGCTATGCCGGGGCGGATCACCTTCAGCGCGATCGTGCGTCGCGGGTTGGACTGCTCGGCCTCGTAGACGGTGCCCATGCCGCCCTGGCCGATCAGTCGGATGATGCGGAACTCGCCGATCTGCGCCGGCAGGGGGTCGGCTGGCGCGCCGCGCTGCGGGGGCGGGCGCGGCTGCTCGCCCGTCAGCCCCAATGCGGCCGCCGCCGAGAAACGCTGCTTGACCGGCAGGGTGCGGTCGTCGTGGGCCAGCAGCGTCTCGACCTCGTGCCGCAGGTCGTCATCGTCGCCGCAGGCCTGCTCGAGAAAGGCGGCCCGCTGCCCGGGCGGCAGGTCACACACGCGCGCGAACAGCTCCTTGATGCGCTGGTAGCGTTCGGGCGTCACTGGTGGTTTCCCCGCGTCAGTTCGTGTCGCAGCCAGGCGCGGGCCATGCGCCAGTCGGCTTCGACGGTGGTCTTGGAAACGCCCAGCACGTGCGCGATCTCGTCCATGGTCATGCCGCCGAAGAACCGCAGCTCGACGATGCGGCTCTGGCGCTGGTCCATGCGGGCGAGTTTCTGCAGGGCCTCGTCCAGGTCGAGCATCTCCGGATCGCTGTCACTGATGGGGGTGACCGCGTCGTGCGCGGTCACGCGACACATTTCGCCGCCGCGCTTGATGCGCCGCTTGCCGCGGGCGTGGTCGATGAGGATCCGCCGCATGGCCTTGGCGGCGACGGCGAGGAAATGCGCCCGGCTGCGCCATTCGATGCGGGCCTGGCCGATCAGCCGGATGAAGGCCTCGTTGACCAGGGCGGTGGGCTGGAGCGTGTGGTTGGGCGGCTGGTTCTGGAAGCAGTTGCGCGCCAGGGCATACAGCTCGTCATAGACGATATCGAACAGGCGATCGGCCGTCGCGGGATCGTTGGCGTCCAGTTGCTGGAGCCAGCGCGTGACTTCGTGAGAGGCGGCCATGACGTGGGGCCCCGCTGGCGTTCCGTCTCCGGTGCGTCCGGCAGACGTGCAACTTTCAATTATACCCATCCGGCGGCGGTGGCACCAAGCGCGGAGCGTCGCCCGCGGCCGTTGCCGGTCGGCGCCGATAAGAACTCCCCGCGCGGCTCGCCGGCGTCGGTTGCGCGGTACGCGGCTTTTTCGCCGAGGTTTCCTCGCCGGCCTGTCGTGTCTACAGGCGGAAAGACGCGGCAGCGTCAACACACTTGCGATCCGCGGCATATGTGGTCCGCGCGGGAGGTTCGTCATGACATGCAATCGGCGAAGTGATGTGCTGTTCGGGGTGGCCGGTCTGCTGCTGGCCGGTCTGCTTGCAGAACCTGCGCTGGCGGCACGACTTACGTATCAGGGCCTGCTCAGCGACGCCAACGGCCCGGTCAACGGCGTGGTGGCCATGCAGTTCGGCCTGTGGGACGCTCCCACCGGCGGCAACCAGCTCGGCACGTCTGCCAGCGTCCCCGGCGTCGACGTCGTCGATGGCCTGTTCACCGCCGAGATCGACGCCGACGTCTTCGGCACCGACGCCTTCAACGGCGCGGCGCGCTGGCTGGAAGTACAGGTCTATGACGACGTGGGGGGAACGTGGGTCACGCTCGCGCCGCGCCAGCCGGTCACTCCAGCCCCCTACGCGCTGTACGCCTTCGACGGCGCCGGCGGCTCGCCCTGGGACATCTTTGCCGAAGGGATCACCTACACCGACGGGCGCGTGGGCATCGGCACCGCCGCGCCCAGTGCCCAATACCTGCTGCACGTCGAGACCAGCGGTCCGGCCTGGGCCGTCGGCGGCACCAACGCCGCCGAAGACATGAACGGCTATCTG
>CAZRSM010000159.1:0-4000 GCA_964602755.1 uncultured Planctomycetales bacterium | reverse complement strand
TTCTCGGGCAGAATCAGGATGGGCTTGTCGAGGTCCAGCGGCGGCAGCTCACGGCCGTCGGCCGTGCGGATGAACAGCTTGCGCAGCAGCGGCATCTTGCTCTGGTCGGCCCCGACGATCCGCTCGGCCTTGATCATGTCGGTCAGCGTCTCGGCCAGTTGATCGGCCTGGGCGTTCTTGAGGTCGATCACGAAGATCTCAGCCGTGGAGAAGTCGTCCTCCGGCGGCAGCTCGACGTCGATGGCCTCGATCATCTTCTCGATCTCGGCGATGTCCGACGCCGTGCCGACGATCTGGATGGCGTTCGAGCGTTCCACGGCCTGGATGGCGGCCTGCGAGCTGGCGGGCACCTCGCGCATCTCGTTGAGCTTGCGGATGGCCTCCTCGAGCAGCTCGAGCGCCTCGGCCGCGCGAATGTGGTGTAAGGGCACGACCTTGACCTGCGTGTCCTTCAGCGTGTCGACGTCGAGCCTCTCGATGATCTCGGCGATCATCTCCATGTTGGTCTCGGAAGCCGAGACGATCAGCGAATTGCTGCGGGCCTCGGCCACGATGCTGAAGCGGTCGACGCGGTCGCCGCCGCCGCGCGTCTCGATCAGGGCCTGCATGGTCTGTTCGAGCACGGGGGCGATGGCGGCCGCCTTGGTGTTCTTGAGCGTAAAGACCTCGATCACCGGCTGCGGCGTCGAGGCCTCCATCATGGCCAGCATCTGCACGATGAAGTCAACGTCGTCCTGGTCGCCGGTGATGAGGATGCGCTTGCTGTCGATGGGCGTGGCGATCACTTCGCCGCGCAACTGCCCGCTGATGCTGTTGAGCATGGCCTGGGGCGTCGGGCCGGCCGCCGGCTGAGTCTCGCCGGCCGGCTGCTGCTGGGCATCCGCAGCCTGGTCGTCGGCCGGAGCGTTGGCGTCCTCGGGCTGCGTGGCGGCCGGCTGCGCGGTCATGGCGTTGGGCTCGTTCGGCTCGTTGGGCTCGTTGGGTTCATCGAAGCGCTCGAGCACGAAAGTCAGGATGGTGGCTCCGCCGCCCACCTGGGCAGCCAGGGCCGGCTGCGGCAACGCCGGGTCGACGTACCAGCCGCGCCGCCGGGGTATCGAGCGACTGCCGCCGCGCCGCGAGCCGGACGAACGACTGCGCGAGGGCGAACGGCGGAAGCTCGGGGAACGGTTGCGGCTGGGCGAGCGCCGGAAGCCGGACGAGCCGCCGCGGCGCAAACCCGGGCGGGCCTGCTGCATTTCGTCGATCAGTTGCTGGGCTTCGTCGGCGCTGAGCCGCTCCAGCTCGATGATGCGGGTGACCGGGCGCTGCGGGCGGATCTCCTGCAACTGCGAGACCACGGTCTTGACCAGCGCGGTCTGAGCCGGGTCGCCGAAGGCGATGATGGCGTTGCTGTGCTCGTCGGCCGAGACGCGCACCAGGCGTGGCTGGCGGCCGGTGCGGGCGGCGACTTCCTGCTCGCTGCTGTTGACCAGGTCTTCGACCAGCGCCGCCAGGGCCACGGCGTCCTGCCCCCAGGGAATGGGGATGATTTCGTGCTGGTTGAAGCTGGTGTCCTCGTTGTCGAAACGCTCGACCAGCATGCGCACCTGGTCTATCTGGGCCGCCGAGCCGTAGACCACGATCGTGCCGGCGTTGTCGTTGCCGATCAGGCGCGGGCCGCCGGTGCCGGCGCCGCCACTACGACCGCCGCGCCGGCCGCCGCGTGTATCGGCGGCGCCGGTGGTCTGGTCGATGAAGGGCTGGATGTAGCTGATGAGCTGGGTGGGGACGGCGTGCTTGAGCGTGATGGTCTCGAAACGCAGGTGCGAGGCCACGGCGGTCTCGAGCACGCTGATGAACTTCTCCTCGACGAGGTCCACGTCGGCCGGCCGGCCGTAGACCATCACGGCGTTGCTGGACGGCTCGGCGACGGCCTGCACGTCGAGCGCCGCGCCCATCGCGCCGGCTGCCATGCCGCGGCCGCCGCGTCGCATGCCGCGCCGCCCGGCCGCGGCGCCGGCGCCGCTGGCGAAGTTGTTGATGGCGTCGGCGACGGTCTGGGCGTCGGCGTTGTCGAGCACGAACATGCGGAACTGCTTCTGCTGGTCGGCCGGCACGGCACGGTCGACCTCGTTGATGATCTGGTCGACGAAGACGAAGGTCTCCTTCGAACCGACGACGATCACGCTGTTGGTACGCGGGTCGGCGACGGCCGTGAAGGCGTCGATGTTCATCTCGCCGGTCCCGAGCTGCCGCTGGAGCTGCATGAACTCCATCATGGCCGCCTTGACCGAATCGACCACGGCGGCGGCGTCGGCGTACTTCAACTCGAAGCGCTTGACCTGAAGCTGCTCGCTGCGCTGGTCGAGCAGCATGACCAGGCTCTCGATCTCCTCGTAGACCTCGTCAGGGGCACGCACGAAGAGGCGTTTGGTGTTGTCGTCGCCGACGATCACGATGCGGCCGGGCAACTGGGCGGCGAGCGCCCGTCCGCCGCGGCCGCGCCGCCCCGCCCCCCCGCGGCCGGCCGCGCCGCCGGTGCCGCCGAAGATGCTGATCAGCGTCTCGGCCACCTGCTGTGGCTTGGCGTAGGTGAGCTGTATCTCGCGGATGTCGAAACGGCTCTGCAGATCGAGGCGCTGGATCTGCTTCATGACCAGATCGCGGCGTTCTGCCGGAGCGCGCACCAGGATGGTGTTGGTGGACGGTTCGGCAGTGATGCGGACTTCGAGGTCGGTGGCGACCGGCCCGCCGCCGCGCGCTCCGCGCCGACCGCCGCCGGCGCGGGCGCTGCGGATGAACATCTCGCTTACGGCCTGGGCGATGGCGGTGGCGTCGCCGTAGCGCACGACGTACATCTCGACCTCGCTGATCGCTCCGGCGATATCGAGCTGGGCGATCTGCTGGCGGACGATGTCCACGTCCTTGGCCTGGGCGACGAAGATGATGGTGTTGCTGCGTGGATCACCCGAGACGGTCACCGGCCCCAGGTCGGCCGGCGAGGCCCCGCGCCGCGGGCCACGCCCCCCCCCACCGGCCGCGGCGAAGATCTCCTGCAGCAGCGGCAGCACGTCCTCGACCTGGGCGTTTTCGAGCGGGTAGTGCTTGATCACGACCACGTCGCCGCCCTCGAGGTTCTCCATGTCGTCGATGACGGTCTTGATGAGCTTCATGACATCGGGCGGCGCCGTGACCAGCAGCGAATTGGTGATGGTGTTGGGCACGATCTCGACCGACTCGACCTTGGCACTGACCTGCCCGCCGACCGAGACCATCTGCTGCTGGAGCATCTGCATGAGCTGCTGCTGCGGGCTGCGGCCCTTGGCGGGCATCGGCGTCGACCGCGCGCCGCCCTTGCTGATGCCGAGCACCTGCTTGATGTTGGCGGCGGTCTCGGTGGCATCCAGGTTCTTGAGCTGGATGACCTCGATGTCCACGTTGGCTGGTGGGATGTCCAGCTCGCGCAGCAACTGGATGATGTCGGGCAACAGGGCCTCGTCGCACTTGACGATCAGGTAGTTGTGGCTCGAATCGGTGGCGATGCGCACGCGCGACCCGCCGGCGGTCTTGCCGGCCGCGCCCGCGCCACCGCGCGCGCCCATCATCTGTTGCAACTGCTGCATCAGATTCTGCTGGTCGCCGCCCTTCTGGTCACCCTTGCCGCGCTGGCCGCGCTGCTGCGGCTGGGGGCGCTGCGGAATGACCCGCACCCGGCGGTCGTTGAACATCATGTCGAGGATGCGGGCCGCAGCGTTCACGTCGCCGTAGCGGAAGCGGAAGATGCGGATCACCTCGCCGCGGCTGAGGTCCTCCTCGAACATGTCGATGGCCTGTTCGATATCGTCCACGTCGCGCTCCGGACCGCGGATGATCAGGCGGCCGTCGGGCATCAACTGGATCTGCACGCGCTCGCGGCGCAGCTCGGGCTCCGGCGGCTGCTGTTCGACCACCGGCCGGGCGGCCGCGGGCTGCTCAGCCGGCGGCTGGGAGGGCACCTCCGCCGGCCGGGTGGCGGTCG
>CAZRSM010000158.1:0-3764 GCA_964602755.1 uncultured Planctomycetales bacterium | reverse complement strand
AAGGTGGTCGAGTTGGCCCGGTTGAGCGAACCGTGCGTGCTGGCCACGTCGCCGCCGATCATGGTGTAGAAGAACCGCGAGCCGTGGCAGGTGCCGTCGCGCAGGTTGGCGATCACGTCGGCCGGGTGCGCCACCAGCCCGTTGAACGCCTGCCACAGCCGCGCGAGCGGGTCGGGGTACTGGTGCGACACCGTGGCCGCGAAGAGGGCCTGCTCGTCGATGGTTCCCTCGGTGTCGATGGCGCCCGCGGCGCGCAGGCCCGCCAGCACTTCGTCCAGGCCGAGCGGGTCGCGGCCGCTCACCTGGTAACGAAAGCCGCCGGGGCGCCGCTCGATGCGGCCGCTGCCCTCGCGGCCGAGCACCACCACCGCCTCCTGATCGCGATAGGTGCAGAACTCGACCGCCTCGTGGTTGAGCAGACAGCGGCTCACGCCGGCCGGGTCGTCGGTGTAGAAGGCGGCATAGGTCACCAGACCGTAGCTGACCGGCACCACGTCGCGCGGGCCGTCGAGCGAGCGACCGACGACAAAGCCCGCCTCACGCAACACGCGGCGAAACGATACGCGCCTAGAAGGCGTGAGGTTGTGGCCGTGGTCGGCGGTGATGGTGATCTTCACGCGGCCGTGACGTTGATACACGATCTGCTCGCACAGCCTTTCGATGGCAGCCAGATACTCCCGGATCGCTGCGGCGCCGCCGCGCGTGCCCAGGCCGGCCGTGCCGACCGAGTAGACCACGGCGTCGTCGCCGCCGGCGCGCTCGAAGGTCCGCACGAAGCCGCGCAGCTCGTGCTCGAATAAAGGCCTGGGGTTGAGATAGCACTGGCCGTCGAGCAGCATCGAGCAGCGGTAGTCGACCTGCGCCAGCCAGGGGGCGGCCTTGCCGGAGAGGTAGTCGGCCGTGCCCCCGACCAGGCGGTTGCGGGCGCGGTCGAAGTAGACCGCTTCCAGGCCCGGCGGCGCGGGACTGTGAAAGAGCTGCGACAAGGCCAGGTCGGTCATGGCCGGGTAGCAGCAGATCAGCCGCGCCGGCGGATGGAAGAGTCGGAAGTGACCCTGCCGGTACATTTCGGCCACCAGGTCGAAGGGCACGCCGTCGAGCACGATCAGGTAGTGCGGGCAGGCGCGCGGGTCGAGGCGGTCGAGTTCGAGCCGCTCGCCCGGCTGGTCGGTGAGCGGGTCGAGCCAGGCCAGGGCGCTCTTGCGGCCGGCGGCATCGGTGAACTGCCAGTAGTCGGGCACCCCGTCGCGGTCGGTGTCGTAGGCCAGCTTGCGGCCGACGTCGCCGGCCTCGTCGGTCAGCGGCGGCGGGAAACGAACCGGTGCGGCGCAGCCGGCCAGCGCAAGCAGCGCGCCGAGGGCCGCGCCGAGGCCGATGCCGCACCGCCGGGCGTGGGCAGGTCTGGAGAGTTTCATGCCCACCGTGTTACCACTTCGGCCGGGCAGCGTCCAGAGGCGATCGGTGCGCGGCGGGCGGCGCAGACGGCGGCGCGCAACGGCCGCGGCGGCCGTCGACCGGTGTCAACGACCGCCGCTACAGGCCGCCTCGAGCGTACCGCGTCAGGAACTGCCGCTTTACGGACAGGGTCCCCCGTAGTTGGCCAGCAGCAGGGCCAGGTCGGACAGGTCGACGTCGCCATCACCGTCGAAGTCGCCGTCCTTCCAGGTGGCGCCGCTGGTCATGCCGTAGTTCGACAGGAAGATGGCCAGGTCGTTGAGATCGACGAAGCCGTCGCAGTTGATGTCACCGGCGCAGGTCTGGCAGACGTCGGCCACGCCGTTGCCGTCGAGGTCGGAGCAGTCGGTGCCGGGGCCGGCCCACACGCCGCCTGCGGCGATGCAGTCGGCTTCGGTCAGCTCCATGCAGCCGCAGTCGGGCAGGCAGCAGGCACCGAGCGGCGGTTGCGGCTCGAACGGCTCGCGCCACACGGTGACGGCATCGATGTCGTCGTGGAACGGGTCGGTCAGCAGGGGCATGCTCCAGCCCATGAAGTACGAGATGTAGATCATGCCCGGGTTCATGCCGCCCGACTCGTCGATCGCCGTGAGCGGATCGTCCTCGTCGACGCTGTAGATCAGGGCCAGGTACATCCCGCCACCGGGCTGATCCGGGAACGGAGCCCACACGAACTCGAAAGCGTCGATGTCGGCGTCCTCGGAGATGCCCAGGTGGATCATCTCGTCGACCACCTGCACCAGGCCGCCGAACGGCGAGAGCTGGTAGATCCCGCCCGGATCGAGACCCAGCGCGGCCTCGTGGTCGGCGCTGAAGTACCAGTAGGGACAGATCGGCTCGTTGTTGATCAGCTCGACGATGTCCAGCGAGTCGACGTCGTCGTCTTCGCGCTCGACGATGTCCGGGTTGGGGGCCAGGCTGGCGTGCACCGTGGCCTCGTCGGCGATGGGGTAGATCGTGGCGATCGGGAACGGCAGCGCGCCGCCGCCCAGCGTCAGGCCCAGGATCTCATCCCGTCCGGCGGTGGTGCCGTAGACCATGCCCGCCGGCGAGGGCACGAATACCGGCACGTCCATCACCGGCCAGCTCGGGGCCATGTCGTCGTCGGCCGAGATCATCAGGTAGCGCACCGGGAAGATGCACGACGACGGGAACTCGGGGAGCGGCACTTCGAGCGGGTAGGGCGGGACGTACTGCCCTTCGCTCAGGTCGATGTCGAGCTGGTCGTGGGCGTCGAGGTCGAAGTAGCGGTCGAACAGGTCCGGGCCGCCCTCGCCGACCGGCACGCGCGTGACGTAGTTGGGGTCGGGCGGATCGGGGTAGGGGTCGAAGCCGAACAGCAAGAAGTCGTCCTTGAAGCCGTCACGCCCGGGAGGCAGCACCGGTGGACCCTGCCACCAGTAGACGTCGCCCGGATCGAAGGCTTCGTTGCCGTTGAACTGCGGATCGCTCAGCTCGGTGTCCGAGCCGATGTCGATCGAGAACTCGAAACGGAACTGCTGGAAATGATCGCAGATCACCCCCTCGCAGGTGGCCACGCCCATCGGGATGCCACCCAGGCGCGCGCACTCGTCGAGCGTCAGCTCGAGGCAGCTTCCGTCGGGCAGACAACACGCCTCGGTATCCTGCGCCAGGGCCGGCCCGGCCGCCAGCAGCGCCGTACAACACAGAATTGACCATCGCACCTTCGCAAACATGACTGGACCTCCTTTGTGGTTCATGCCAACCAGCATTCGGGATTGCGGTTTCGTGCCGCCCTGTCTCAGAAGCGCGCCGAGGGATCCTGTCGCCGGGCTCCCTCCGACCCGGCGTGGAGACCACCCCCGATCCGTTCATCGCTCGGCGGTGGCAAGCGACCGACGTGCTCGACGTCCGGTCCGCTCACCCAGGAAGACGAACGAGCGGCGATAATGGGCACCGCGAGCGTGACAAAAACGCGGATAAACTATGGTCTGATAATGTTGATGGGCAGGCGGCGTGAGGGGGGATTTGAGGCCCGGCGCCAGGCCCGGGACCAGCGAGGACGACTGCCCGCATCAGGAGAAACGTCGGCGGGCCGGACCACGTCCGAGAGCGGAACCAATCGCACGTCATGGGCCGGCCAGGGCCGGCCTGCGCCGACAGGAAAACGCGTTGCGCTAGCCCGGATATTTCACCCGGTCATCTGCTGAAGAAGTAGCGCTGGCCTCCAAGTCTTTGTATTCTGTGTGGTTATGAACATCACGCAGAGCAGGGACAAGGAGACCAGCCCTGACAGGCTGTAATCGCAAACCGCTGTCGTTTTCCAGTCTCGGCCGCCAGAGAGTGCC
>CAZRSM010000157.1:0-4106 GCA_964602755.1 uncultured Planctomycetales bacterium | reverse complement strand
CGGCCCCGGCTTCTACGTCGCCGTCGCCGACTCGCTCACCAAGGTCCCCCGCGAAACCTCCCGCCCCTTCCGCAGCCTCCTCGTCCCCAAAGTCTCCATCACTGCCGCCCGCGACGAAGCCGAATCCTTCCAGCTCGTCGTCACGCCCCGCCGCTCGCCGCTGACCCGCCGGTCGCCGCTGAAAAGCGTCCGCGTCCAGGCCCCGCCGCTCACCGGCCCGGACGGCGAAACAATTCCGCTGACCTGGCGCCTGGTCGATTATGTGGAAACCGCCCCGCCCAAATACGACGTCCCCTACGTCGGCTGGTGGCCAGACCCGCTCCTCCCGCCGCGTCCCTTCGACGTCCCCGCCGGCCAGCGCCAGCCGCTATGGTTCACCGTCGAGGTCCCGCCCTCCGCCCGGCCGGGCCTTTATGCCTCCCACGTCAGAATCTCAGCCGCCGGCCTTTCCGTCGAGGTGCCCGTTGAGCTTCGTGTCCTGGATTTCCGCCTCCCTCGCCCGGGCACGCTGTCTACAGCATTTGGCATTTATCTCACCACGGTCGCACGCTGGTGGTACAAGCGTCCCCAGGACATGCCCATCTCCGAATACGCCCGCTGGTGTGAATTCCTCGGCCGCTACCGCCTCGCCCCCAAAAACGCTGCCCGCGAATACGAAAAGCAGACCCGTGACGACGGCCGCCTCCGCGTGGAGATGCCCATGGCCGAAATCCTCCGCCCGCTGACCAAACGCTACTACGCCCCTTACTCCTACGCCCTCTGCCGCCTCGGCAGCCCAAGCGTCATCTGGCGTGCCCAGCGCGCGGCGTCGGTGGCCATCGACACGGCCTTCGCCCGCCGTGGCAAGTCCTGCTGCGTGCGCATCGACCTCGAAGCCAACGACCGCTGGGCCGGCGTCGCGTGCCCGGCCGACGGCCCCGCCCTCGCCAAAATCCGCGCCGACCGCATCACCTTCTGGCTTCGTCCGCTTGACGACAAATCCGCCCGCTCTCGCCTCGAAGTCTTCCTGAACACCCGTTCATCCCGCTACCGTGCCGTCATCGCCCTCGGCCCGACCGCCTGGCACCAGGTGACGATCCCACTTTCGCAATTCCGCGCCCTCAAAACGGGCCAGCCCCTGGAAACCGGCCGCCTCGCCGAGGTCCAATCCTTCCAGCTCGTCATCGGCCGCTGTGATCACCCAGTGGTCTTTTGCATCGACGAGGTCCGTGCTCTCGGCCCCGCCAGCTCCCTGATCATCCACGACTGCGATCACTACAAACGCCGCTGGGCCGCCCAGCAGGCCGAATTCGTCCGCGCCCATGCCGAAGAGTGGGCGCGCCGCAAAATGCCGCGCCAGGTCTTCATCTACGGCTCCGACGAACCCCGGCCCTGGCAGTATCAGTTCCTCGCCGCCGCCTACGACGCCATCCACAAAGCCGCACCAGGCTACCCAATCATGCAGACCATCGGCGACCGCCAGCCATCCGCCCTCGCCGGCCACGTAGACATCTGGTGTCCGCTCACCCGCGCCCTCGACTCCCCCTTCTACGCCCAGCGCCTCAAAGCTGGCGACCGCCTCTGGACCTACGTCTGCTGTGGCCCCACACCCCCGTACGCTAACTTCTTCATCGACCAGCCCGCCACTGCCCACCGCGTCTTGTTCTGGCAAACCTGGCAGCACGGCGCTACTGGCTTCCTCTACTGGTGCATGACCTACTGGCTCGGCCTACCCCGCCCAGCCGACTCCTCCGACTACTTCCCGAAAATCCCAATCCGCCTCAAAGACCTCCGGACCTGCGCAGAATTCCACGTCAACGGCGACGGTCTCCTCATCTACCCCGGCCCCGACAAATCGCCCTGGCCCTCCATCCGCCTCGAAATCATCCGCGACGGCATCGAAGACTACGAATACTTGGCGCTGCTCTCGCGCCTGATCAAAGCCGCCCGTGCGTTGCCACCGTCCCGTCGCCCGCCGGCCGACTTACTCGCCTCCGCCCAGCGCCTGCTCACCGTCCCGCCTGAAATCAGCAAGTCCATGACTCAATGGACCACCGACCCTTCCACCATCTACTCCCGGCGCGCCCAAATCGCCCGCGCCATCCAAGAGCTTATGCGCTACATCGCCGCCAGCGAGCGAGGTGCCAAATGATGAACGTTCGTTCATCGCCCGCGATTTTCCTGGCCCTGACGTCCGTGCTATTCTTCGGCGCGGCCGGCCTGCCCGCCTGCGCCCAGGGCCAGCCGCGCCGATCGCCGACCGCCGCCGCTGCCGCTGAACGCTCGCTCACCAACGACTTCAACCACGCCCTGACCGCCTGGTCCGGCCGCGGCCTCGATCTCGCCGGCGATGGCGAAATCCTCTGGGGCGCCGATGCCCTCTCCCTCATCGACGACCCCGCCCGCGGCAAATGCCTCCGCGTCTCGGCCAACGCCGCACTCGCCAGCCCCTTCATCCGCTACCGCGGCGAAAAGCTCGAAGTCTCCGCCTTCGTCCGCCTCGACGCCGTCCGCCGCGGCAAAAACCCCTGGAACAAAGCCGCCATCGTGGTCTCGGTCTTCGGCGAAAATCGCCAGCCGCTGAAAATCCACTGGGGCCACTGGATCGTCATGCTCGAAGACGGCACCAAGCCGTGGCTTCCCTACGAGCGCCGCCTCGCCCTTCCGCCCGAGGTCAAATGGGTCCGCATCTGGGTCGGCCTCTGGAGCACTTCCTCCGGCACGGCCTTCTTCGACGACGTCCGCATCCGCCTGCTCCCGCGCGACTGGCGGCCGGCGGACCTCACGCTCACCATCGACACCACCTCCCCCGGCCCGCCGCTGCCCCACTTCTGGGACGGCGTCGACGCCGGCCACTGCGAGCGCATCCGCCACCCGGCCTACCAGAAAGCCCTCGACGTCATCCCGCGCCTGGGCTTCAAGTGGCTCCGCATCCACACGCCCCTTAGCTGCATCAAATACGACGCCCGCGCCAACCCGACGGACTTCTCCTTCCTCGACGAGCTGCTGCGCTCCGTCGTCCGCCGCGGCCTGCGCGTGTATTTCACCGTCGAGCCAA
The DNA here is from genome assembly GCA_964602755.1 of uncultured Planctomycetales bacterium. Classification (GTDB taxonomy): domain Bacteria; phylum Planctomycetota; class Phycisphaerae; order UBA1845; family Fen-1342; genus JALSRY01. The sequence continues at coordinate 1,069 of CAZRSM010000157.1, read as the reverse complement.
TGCCCGACCCGCTGGCCAGCAAACCGCGCAAGGGCTGGTGCAACATCTCCCCGCCCAAAGACTACGCCGCGTGGCGCCGCCTCTGCCGCCTGGTCGCCGAGCACCTCGAGCAAACCTTCGGCCCCGGCCAGGTCCGCTCATGGCAGTTCGCAATCTGGAACGAACCCTTCGCTTCCGGCTATTTCGACGGCACGCCCGATGACTATCTGCGCGTCTACGACCACGCCATCGCCGGCCTCCTCGACGCCGACCCCAAGCTGACCGTCGGCGGCCTCGACGGCGCCGCCCCCGACCCGCTCACTGAAAAGTTCCTCCGCCACATCACCGCCGGCGAAAGCCTCGCCGGTCCGTCCGCCCCGCTGCGCTGCGATTTCCTCAGCCTCCACTTCTACGCTGGCACAGGCTATGCCGAGCCGTTCCCCATGCTCCGCCGCAGCCTCCTCGGCCTCCGCTGGGCCGCCGCCCAAATGAAGGCCACCGGCTTCACCGGCCCGCTGCTGGTCACTGAATGGGGCTGCTCAAGCTCCGGCCGCCCATGGACCGACGACGCCTACAACGCCGCTTTCACCGTCCGCTCAATCCACCGCCTCCTCGACCTCGGCCTGCCAGACCGCCTGTACTACTTCAGCCTCGTGGACCACATCTACCGCAAGGAGAAGATGTACGTCGGCAGCCTCGGCATGTTCACCCCCGCCGGCGCACCCAAGCCCGTCGTCGCCGCCTTCGAAGCCCTCGCCAAAATAGACGGCCGCCGCCTGCCCGTCACCGGCGGCGACGCCTTCACCGACGCCATCGCCGTCCGCCGCGACGACGGCTCAGTTGCCCTCCTCATCTGGAACCACTGCGACGACCCGCTCGAAGAAATCCCGCCCCGCCGCTGCCGCCTGCGCCTCCGCGGCCTTTCTTCCGCCCGCTACGAGCTTTTCATGATCGACTCGCACCACTCTAACGCCATCGACGACTGGCGAGCCGCCGGCTCACCCCAAGACCCGCCGGCTGATCTGCTCCGCCGCCTCGACCGCGCCGGCCAGCTCTCCGACCCCAATCTGTAAACGGTTTGCTATTTGCC
>CAZRSM010000156.1:0-8418 GCA_964602755.1 uncultured Planctomycetales bacterium | reverse complement strand
GGTCTCGCCCTCCTTGCTGAGCTGCTCGCCGCGCGGATACGACCACACCACGACGGCCAGGCCGGCGTTCTTGGCCTCTTCGGTCAGGGCCTGCAACTGCTCGTACATGGCCTGGGCGTTGGTCGAGCCGGGATAGATGGTAAAGCCGATGGCCGCGCAACCCAGCCGCAGGGCCTGGTCGACCGAACCGGTGATGGCCTGCATGGGGTTCTTCGAGGAGTACAGCGAGTTGTTGTTGTTGAGCTTGAGGATCAGCGGCAACTCGCCGGCGAACTGCCGCGCCCCGGCTTCGAGGAAGCCCAGCGGGGCGGCATAGGCATTGCAGCCGGCCTCCAGCGCCAGCTCGAAGTGGTAGTAGGGGTTGTAACCCGGCGGATTGGGGGCGAAGCTGCGGGCCGGGCCGTGTTCCCAGCCCTGATCCACGGGCAGGATCACGAACTTGCCGGTATCGGCCAGGGTGCCGGTGCCCATGATTCGCCGCAAGTTGGCCAGCACTCCCGGATTCTCCGCCTCGTACCAGCTCAGGATTTCCTTGACTCGATCCGACATCATGGCTCAACCTCCGCTGTCATTGCCCGTTGTGGCGCAACAGTTGCACAGGATCATGGGGCCGGCGCGCTGGCGACCCCCACTGGTCGTCGGCGCCGGGCTGCTGGTAAGTGCCTGCAACTTGCGGCTACTTATACCGCAGATTATCGGTACCCGCAATCCGCGCGGCGCAAGGCTTGCGCCACGCCGCCGAGACCGGCGCCAACTCTTTACCTATCGGCAGCCTCCCGGCTGCGCCTGTTGCCGGCTCAGAGCTGCGCATCGCAGGCGCACCAGTCGGCTTCGAACAGCAGGTAGCTGGTGGGCTTGAGGCCCAGGCGCTGGTAGACCTGCTGGGCGACGTGGTTTTCCTGTTCGACGTACAGCCGCAGGCCGCAGACGTCGCCGGCCCGGCGGGCCTCGGCCGCCACGTGTTCGTGCAAGGCCCGGTAGACGCCCTGCTTGCGCAGCGCCGGCTGTACGTAGACGCTCTGGATCCACCAGAACCAGCCGTCGCGCCAGTCGCTCCACTCGCGCGTCACCAGCATCTGGCCGACGGGCTGGCTGTCGCGGCAGGCCAGGTAGTACCAGCCGCGTTGCGGGTCGGCCAGCAGGCGGGCCACGCCGGAGCGTACCACCTGCTGGACGAGCTGGCGTCCTTCGCTCTCGATTGCCAGGGCCAGGTTGTGGTTTGTGATGACGTCGAGGTCGCCCGGTTGGGCCCTACGAATCGTGAGAGTGTCGTCAGGCATCTTGTCGCTTCTCCGAACCTCCCCCGTCTCACGGCCGCCGCCCAGCCCGGCCGCCGGCCACCCGGCAGATGATACCGGCCCGCCCCGAGCAGGCCATACCAAAACGAATCGCTGGCGTGGGACCGCCCCTCAACACTTGCCCGCATCCCGGCACTGTCCGCCGATCCAGCCCGCCCCGGCTCGGCTGCAACGGGGTACTACACCGGCAGCGCGCGGGATGATAGAGTGCTCCCTGGCTCGGACGTCAGGCCGGAGACCAACCGCATGATCGAGAACTGGCACAAGCTGCGCGTCACGGTGATGGGGCTGGGACGTTTTGGCGGCGGCGTAGGTGTGGTGCGCTGGCTGTCGCGTCAGGGCGCCCGGGTGCTGGTGACCGACCAGGCCGACCATCACCGCCTGGGCTACTCGCTGCAGCGCATCGCCGACTGCGACGTCGAGTTGCGCTTGGGCGGCCATGAAGAGCGCGACTTCACCGACACCGACCTGGTGGTGGTCAACCCGGCCATCCCCGAGGCCAACCCCTACCTGCAGGCGGCCCGCGCGGCGGGCGTGCCGATCACTACCGAGATCAACCTGTTCGTGCAGCGCTGCCCGGCGCTGACGGTGGGCGTCACCGGCTCGGTCGGCAAGAGCACCGTGACCGCCATGATCGGGCACGTGCTCGAGCGGGTCGCCCCGCAGCGGCGCACCTGGGTGGGTGGCAACATCGGTCGCAGCCTGCTCGAAGTGCTCGAGAAGATCGACGAGCGCGACTACGTGGTACTCGAGCTGTCCAGCTTCCAGTTGGCCCGCACGCCGCTGGTGCGCTGGAGCCCCAACGTGGCGGTGATCACCAACATCGCCCCCAACCACCTCGACTGGCACGGCACCTTCGCAGCCTACCTGGCCGCCAAGCTGGGTATCGTGCGCTACCAGGACCCCGAGCGCGATTCCATCGTGGCCGGCGACCAGCCCGAACTGCTGCACCATTTCGACCTGATGTTCGGCGACCTGGCCGGCATCTGGCGCTTCGGCCTGGACGGCGAGGTGCCGGTCGCCGTGCAGCAGAGCACGCCGGCAGTCGATTGCGACGATCGCAAGCTGCGCTGGGAAGGTCTCGAACTGCGCGTGCCCGGGCGGCACAACCGCGTCAATGCCGCCTGCGCCCTGACGGTGGCAGCCGCTCTGGGACACGACCCGCGGGCCTGCTGCGCCGCTCTGGCCGGTTTTGCCGGTTTGCCGCACCGGCTCCAGGCGGTGGCCGAGATCGACGGCGTGGCCTACTACGACGATTCGAAGTCCACGACGCCCGAGGCGGCGCTGACCGCGATGGCCAGCTTCGAGCGGCCGCTGCTGCTGATCCTGGGCGGCTACGACAAGGGCAGCGACCTGAGCGAACTGGCCGAGACGGCGGCCCGGCGGGCCAGGTTCACCGCCTGCCTGGGGCAGACCGGGCCGGGGCTGGTGCAGCGCATCTGTGCCGCCGGCGGCGCAGCGGAGTTGTACGAGTCGCTGGCGGACGCCGTGGCGGCCTGTCGGGCGCGGGCCCGGGCCGGCGACGTGGTGCTGCTCTCGCCGGGCTGCGCCTCGTGGGACATGTTCGTCGACTATCGCGAGCGCGGGCGGCGCTTCGCCGAGCTGCTGGGCGCGGCCGCTTCGTCACCCCACTGATCGGTGCGGAACGACGGCGCGGGCAGGCCGGCGGCGTTGTGCAGGTTGGGCTGATCCGCCGCGCCCCACGCGAAACGCACGGCCCGCGGCCTGGGCACCTGCGGGCTGCTGACCACCACCGTATCCCCGTCCACCACCGCCTCGGCCGGGACGAAGCGGCGGTCTTCCCCGGCGATCGTGAAGCAGGTAAGCGGCCGGTCGGCCGGCTGCAGACCACCGTCTACGTGGTCGAACAGCAGCCGGATGCGGTTGCCCTCGATGCGCGCCTCGCGCAACAGCGGCCCGGAGCAGACCAGTTGCCGTTCGCCGTAGGCCAGGCGGCGGGCCCACAGAGCCAGCCGGTGGCCGACGTCGTGCTTGTTGCGCGGGTGTATGTCGCGCGGGTTGCCGATGTCCATGGTCACGGCCATGCCGGTATTGGGCACGCTTCGCAGCGTCAGAAACTGCGCCTCGCGCAGCAGCGCCGCCTGCCCGTGGTCGCCGGGATAGGCGAAGGGGGCCAACTGCACGAACAGAAACGGGAACCGGCCGCAGTCCCACGCGCGGCGCCAGTCGGCGATCAGGGCCGGGAAGAGCTTGCGGTAGAGCAGTGGCCGCGGCACGTTGGACTCGCCCTGGTACCAGATCACGCCGCGAATCGCCAGGGGCGTCAGCGGGGCGATCATGCCGTTGTACAGCACGGTGGGCGTGTGCTGGTTGATCGCCCCGGCGCGTGGCATGCGGGGCAGCCCGGCCTGTGCCACAGCCACGCGGTAATGCCAGGTGCCGGCCAGCTCGACGGCGCTCGCCTGGGGATCATCGGCCGGCCGCAGGCGGTACTGCGCGGGCTGACCGCACAGGCCGCCGTCGCCGTGCGGGTCGTGGACCCGGACCGCGATCACGTTCCGCCTGGCGTGGACCAGCCCGCCGGGAACGCGATAGCTGCGGGGCACGTTCCACCTGTTCGGTTCGAGCGTGGCGCCGACGCGCCGCCCGTTGAAGCAGGTAACGTCCATGTCGTCGATGGGGCCCAGTTCGAGCAGCAGCTCGCGCCCGGCCCAGTCGGCCGGCAGCTCCACCGCGCGGCGCAACCACACCAGGCCGTCGAAGCCGGCCAGTTGCGGATGCTTGCTCCAGGGAGTCGGCACCGCGATCGTCCGCCAGCCGCTGTCGTCCAGATCGGGCGACATCCAGCATTCGTTTTCCGCGCTGCCGGGGTCGAGCTGGTCGAGTCTGGCGCACCAGCGCTCGAGCGCCGCCTGGCGCCGGCGCGTGAGAGTGCCGGGCTGGCGCAGCTCGGCCCGCAGGTCGGCCAGTTCGTCACGCAGCTCGGGGATGCCTTCCAGCGTCGGCAGGCTCGTCCAGGCTTCGACGCGCGTGCCGCCCCAGTTGGAGCCGATCAGCCCGACGGGCACGCCCAGCCTTTCGTGCAACTCGCGGCCGAAGAAGTATCCCACCGCGCTGAAGCCGCCGACCGACTGCGGCGTACATGGCTGCCAGCGACCGACGCAATCGTCCTGCGGCTGGAGGGCTACCTTGTGCGCCACGTCGAAAAGCCGGATCCGCGGATAGTTCGCGGCGGCGACGTGTCGTCTGCCGTCGTCGGCGGCCCTCAGCGGCCATTCCATGTTGGACTGGCCGCCGCAGATCCACACTTCGCCGACCAGTACGTCGCGCAGCACGATCCGCGAGCCGTCGCCGACGATGCTGATCTCGAAGGGGCCGCCGGCGGGCGGCGTGGTGAGCTCGACGCGCCAGTGTCCGTCGGCGTCAGCGGTGCCCGCCAGGGGACGGTTGGTCCAGCCCGGAATGACGCTGATGACTGCGCCGGGCGTGGCCCGTCCCCAGATGTGCGCGGTGGTCTGCCGCTGCAGGACCATGTGGTCCGAGATGAGCGCGGGCAGCTCGATGGCAGCCGAAGCAGCATGGGCGACGCAGGTCAGGAGCGTGACGACGATCACACGGGCGGCAAGCGGCGCATGACGGCGAGCTGGCATGGGGCGGTTCTCCTGTGGGCGAAGTGCGAAGCGGACTTGCGGCCGACGGTTCGCGGTCGGCTGCCTCCCCAAGTTAAGCCCGCCTGGTGCCGTCCACAAGCGCTGCGCCGGCAGCCGCGGCGCGCCGCGCCGGGGGCCAGACCACCGACTGGCGGCGTGGCGGCCGGTCGCTCGTGGCCCCATAACTCACTGCGTGGCAGCGATTTGCAGTTTTTTCTTAATTCGGCGTTGACAAACCGTATTCTTTTGGTACACAATGCGTCTGTTGGGTTGTTCGGGAAGAAGGCCAGAGGGTGTTCGTGGCCGAGGGAAGTGGAAGGCGGGACCGCGACCAAGGCGGTCCCGTCTTTTCTTGCGCGCCCTCGGCGGTGTCGCGCACTTCCTGTTCGACCGATTCCCGCAACAGCAGAGCGGGGCAGCGCGACGACGGATTTTCCGCGGTCCGCTGCGACCAGGTGGTATACTGGCAACAGCAACGCCAGTGACGTCGTCGCGCGCGAGAAAGGCGACCCGGCGGGCGGCCGGCCCGCGCCGGGCGGCGTCAGGCAGCACGTCTCGATCCTGTGAGAGGAAAAGGAGGACACACCGATGTGCAGCAGAAACCACCTGGCGCTGGTGGCTGCCCTGGCAGGGCTGGCGGGGGCCGCGACGGCGCAGTATCCATCCGAACTGGTCGGTTTCAACGGGCCGCCGATCGACGATCCCGCGACGTGTCAGGAGATGTTCCGCATCCCCGAGTTCTCGGGCACTACCAGCATGCACATCATGCCCAACAACGCGGGGGCCTACGATTTCAACGCCGCCTTCCGGGCCTCGGGTCTGCAGACCGAGGGAGCGGCGGCGATGCAGGTGTTCTTCAACTGGGTCGATCCGGCCGATCCGGAGGCCTGGGTGCGCCTGAGCACCTTCATGGGCGCCGAGCGCCCCAACCCCGCCCTGCACACCGAGGGCAAGGTGCGCTTCAGGATCACCAACCGCAGCGAGCTTTTCGCCGGCGAGATCGGCCTGTGCCTGGGCATCCGCGAGACCGACGTCGTCGTGCCGCAGCTCTATGACGGCGGCACCAGCGGCGCCATCGAGTGGGTGGGCGTCGACACGACGCCCAACGGCATCATCGCCGGCCCCGATGGCATCGTCGACACCACCGCCGCCGGCGACGACATCCAGGTCTATCCGCCCGGATACGACATCAACAACGATCCCAATCAGCCGCTGCCTTCCGGGACGGCCGTGATCGAGCCCGGCCCCAACGGCGTGCTCGACACCACGCCGGCCGGCGACGACCAGGTGCGCTTCGGCTACTTCATCGGCTCCGACGGCGGACGCGTGCCCATCCCGGCCATCACGCTGCCGGTCTCCGGCTCGGCCTACAGCCTGGAGTGGGACCTGACCACCGGCCAGGTGTGGGTCGACGGCGTGCTGCAGGGCGGCGGCATCGCGGGCTTCACCGGTGACGGCGACCTGAGCACCCCCAACAGCCGCGGCACGCTCGAACACATCGCGATCACCAACGTCAGCAGCGACACCGCGCAACTGATCGACCTGGCCATCGACGAGCTGCAGTTCGAGGCACCCGTGCCCGATCCGGTGCTGGCCCCGACCATCGTGGCGCCGATCCTGGCCGGCGATGTTCAGGTCACCGTCACCGACCTGATGCACAACGTCGAAGCGGTCTCGCTGTACGTCAACGGCGCGCTGCTCGAGACCCGCACCGTCACGACGCCCGACGACGTGATCTTCACCATCGCTCCGGCCGTCCCGGCCGATGTCTACACCGCCACGCAGTGGGTCAACGGGACCGAAAGCGACCCCTCCGATCCGGTGACGGTCACGTTCGGGTCGGCCTTTCCGGTCATCTACGCCGCCCCGGCCGAGGGTGACACGTCGGTGCTGGTGATGGATCTCGACCCCAACGCCGATCTGGTCACGGTGGTGGTCAACGACACCACCGAGTTCACGGCGGTACCCGATCCCGGGGCCGATCGCTGCGAGGTGCCCGTCGGCGGCCTGCTGGCCGGCGACGTGATCCGCGCTTACTACTGGATCAACGGTGCGCCCAGCATCAGCTCGGATCCCGAGACCGTGACGATCAACTCCAGCAGCGTCCTGCTGTGCGACGACTTCGAGGGCTACGCCGACCAGGCGGCGCTCGAGACGGTCTGGACGCAGGGCGGCACGCCGGCGGCGCTGCTCGATCCGAACAACAACGCCACCTGTCCGACCGGTGCCGGCTCGCTGCTCACGCCGGCCGGCAGCTCGTACATGTATCAGGCCATCGGGCAGACCACGCCGACCGCCGTCCAGCCGGTGGTATTCAACGTCAACATCTACGACCCCATCGGCGAGGATCCCAACGGCCTGGTCGTGCAGTGGGCCGAGCTGAACCACATCGGCGGCCCCGACTGGTTCCTGATTCACATCGGCATGCTCGGCTGGGACAACACCGACAACATCCACTATGACTTCCGCGCCATCGGCAACGGTGGCCCCAACTGGGTCGATCTCGATCAATACGACGCGCCGCTGCGCACCGTCGGTTGGCACAACTTCACCGTCGTGCACAAGGGCTACTACATCGACGTCTACGTCGACGGCAAACTGAGCCTCAAGAACGTGGCCCTGACCGCCGAGACCACCTACGCCCGGGCCGACCTGGGCGGCGGTTACGCCAGCGCGCTGGACGTCTGGTTCGACGACGTGTGTGTCGAAGTGGGGCCGGTGCGCTTCGGCTGCGTGGCCTCGGGTTCGCCTGTCGGCGACATCGACGGCGACGGAGACGTGGACCTGGCAGACCTGGCGCTGATGCTCTCGAGCTACAACCTCTGCGTCGGCGATGCCAACTACAACCCGGACGCCGACCTCGACGGCAGCGGTTGCGTGGATCTCTCCGATCTGGCGTTGCTGCTGGCGAACTACGGTGCCTGATGCGGCCGACCACTGGTCGGCATGCGGCCAAACAATGCGGGCCGCCGGCGCCCCGCGCGGGGACCGGCGGCCCGATGCGTTGGAACAAACTTCTCCCCTCCGGGACGCACCGCGTGACGCGGCGCCCGGAACTACTGGATCCGGACAACTCCGAATCGTGGCTCCCTGTCACGTAAAGTGTTGGAAACATTCGGCCCGCCGGCCATCGGCGGTGCCGGTCGCAGATCGCCGCCGTGTCGAATAGGACCGGCCGGGGCGTTTGGTGGGGCCGCGACGCGCGAGATTCTGGGAGCCGCCGTGCACCATCAGTTCCACGCGGTTCTTTATGGGACGCGCAAAGCGCGGTTTCGTGGCGGCCGCGACGACAATCGGACTTGCAGCCGGCCCGTCGCCGCGGTTATGCTGCGAGTGTACGGCCTGTCGCCGGGCGCAGCCGCGGGCTCGGCGGCGGGAATCTCGTCTACTCCGGCCGGCGAGAGCCGCTACCCGATCAACTCAACCACTTCGAGCGAGGAGGAGGCAAGAAATCATGAAGAAACTGGCAGCGTTGGCGGCGGTGCTGACCGCGGCCGTGGCCCTGGGCG
>CAZRSM010000155.1:0-7001 GCA_964602755.1 uncultured Planctomycetales bacterium | reverse complement strand
CAACCTGTCTTTCGCAGGCGAGGCAGGCGGCAGTCGCGGCCGCCGGGTGCTCGGGGCTCACCGGTAGCCGGCCCGTGGTCTGGCTTTGCTTGCCCGCCCGCGACGGGGCGTCGGCGGGTCGGGGAGATAGCCGGGCATCTGCCGGGGGCAGCCGTCGGGGCGGGCTGCCCGCTCGCCTCACAAGGTCGCTCGTCTTTGCAAGCTCAGTTACCGATGGCATAATCTAGCGAAACGTCGTCGAATCACAAGCAGGGCGGCGGCCGGTGGCGGCGGAGTTGCGGTCGAGTGCGGCGGGTCGGCGGGGACGTCGCACAATATCGGACCTTGGCACCTCACGATGCCGGGCGAGGGGGGCTGCATCCCGCGTGGCGGATCGACGTATATACTGATGCAGCCTGGGCGGGTCGGCGCGGTGCCGGTCCGCCTGTGGGTTACGCTGACGCGAAGACCGATGCCGACTTTTACGTATATTGCCCGCAACGAGCAAGGCGAGCAGGTCAGCGGCACGCTGGTGGCCGACACCCAGGCCGCCGCCGCCCGGATGCTCGGCGAGCGCCTCCTGCTGCCGGTCGAGGTGGCCGAGGTGGCCGCGGCGGAGAAGTCGCTGCTGACCGGGGGGCATCGCAAGATCAGCCTCAGCCGGGTGGGGGTCTTCTACGAGCAGTTGGCCGACCTGCTGGGGGCGGGCGTACCCGTGCTGCGGGCGCTCTCGGTGCTGGCCGAGCAGTCGGGCACGCCGGCGCTGGGCCGGGTGCTGCGCGAGGTGCGCGACGACGTGGCCGGCGGCGCGATGCTGGCCGACGCGATGGACAAGCACCCGTATGCCTTCCCGGCGCTGCACGTCTCGATGATCAGGGCCGGCGAGAAGGGCGGCTTCCTCGAGGAGGTGCTGCTGCGGGTTTCGGATTTCGTGCGGCGTCAGGACGAGCTGCGCAACAAGTTCGTCGGCTCGATGATCTATCCCTGCGTACTGATGTTCGCCGGGCTGGGGGCGGTGATTGCGCTGATGGTGCTGGTGGTGCCCAAGATCCGCGAGCTGCTGGAGGCCCAGGAGCTGCCGTGGATCACGACCGCGGTCTTTGCGGTCAGCGACCTGCTGAGCACACACCTGACGCACCTGGCCGGGGCGGTATTGCTGCTGGTGATGGGGCTGGTGGCGTTTTTCAAGAGCGAGTTCGGCGGCCGGCTGTGGAACCGGTTCCAGTTGCGGGCGCCGGGTTTTGGCAGGATATACACGATGGTGGCGCTGTGCCGCTTCTGCCGCATCTTCGGTACGCTGCTGGCGAACGGTATACCCATCATCAGCGCCCTGCGGATCTCGAAGGACTCGCTGGGCAATGCGGTTCTGTGCGAAGCGGTCGAGCAGGCGGCCGAGAGCGTCACCAAGGGCGAGTCGCTGGCCGAGCCGCTGTCGCGCAGCGGGGTTTTTCCGCCGGCGATCATGGACATGATCGCGGTGGCGGAGGAAAGTAATACGCTGGAAAAGGTGTTGATCGGCATCGCCGACACGCAGGAAGCGCGCACGGCGCGGCAGATCGACCTGTTCGTACGCATGCTCGAACCGGCCATGCTGCTGGTGATGGGCATGGTGGTGATGATGATCGCGGTGGCGTTGTTGCTGCCGATCATGAGAATTGCGACCAGTGGTTTCTCGCAGATGGGATGAACCCGGAAAACCACGCCAAGCTTGTGCAGGAGTCACAGATGAGAGACGTCAAGAAAACCAGGGCGATGCGCAGGGCCTTCACGCTGCTGGAAGTGCTGATGGTCATCGTCATCCTGGGCGTGCTGGCGGCCTTGCTCGTGCCGCAGTTCACCGGCACGCGCGAGAAGGCCATGATCAACGCCACGCGCATCCAGATCGACGGCATGGCCAACGACCTGGAACGCTTCAAGCTCGACTGCGGTCGCTATCCGACCTCCGACGAGGGCCTGCTGGCCCTGGTCGAGAAGCCGGATGACGAGGAGATCGCCGAGAAGTGGGCCGGGCCGTACCTCAAGAAGGTGCCCAAGGACGCCTGGGGGCACGATCTCAGGTACGAGTGCCCGGGTCAGTACAACGAGGACAGCTACGACCTCAGCAGCGACGGCCCCGACGGCGAGGAAGGCACCGAAGACGACATCACCAACTGGGAAAAGACCTGAGCAGCCCGCTGCCAGACTGGCGGCGCGTGCATTGGCAGTCCCGGGGCGCAATCGGCCGGCAATGTATGCGCCGCGGGACTGCCCTGCTTTTTGCCGGGAATAACCGAATCGTGATCACCAGCCAGCCCAGATGCGACAGCTCCCGCGCCGCCGACCGCCTCGGACCAGCGGCCGCCGGCGGACGGTGGCGGCGCGCGTTCACGCTGCTCGAGGTGCTGATCGTGATCGTGCTGCTGGGCGTGGTGACGGCGCTGGTCCTGCCCGACTTCGGGCAGGCCGGCCGCTCGTCCGAACTGGCCGAGTCGATCGGGCGCTTCGAGACGCTGGTGGCCATGTGCCGGGCCAAGGCGATGAACGAGGCGCGCGTCTACCGCATACTGTTTCTGCCGGACGGCTCGGTGCTGGTGACGCGCCAGCGCGATCCGCTGTATGCCCCGGAGCAATACGTGCGTTTCCGTGAGCAGTGGGCCACGGCGCCGGTGATGCTCGAGCACGTGTGGGTCGAGGCGCTGCTGCCGCTGCCCGAGGGACCGCCGCCGATCGACGTGGACGACGAGCTGATCGAGTTCGACGAGTTCGTCGAGGAGCCGGTGCCGATCGACCAGCTCGACGAGCCGTTCGTGCTCTACTTTCTGCCCGACGGGGCGGGCAACTCGGCCCGCTGGATAGTGCGCTGCCAGGACGGCCGCGGCCTGCAGTTGACGCTGGATGGCCGGCTGGGGCGGCTGTACGTCGAGCCGGCCGAGTATGTCGATCCCGAAGGGCTCGAACGCCCGTCGGAACTGGAAGAAGAGCTGGAGATCGACTTCGAGGAAGACCTCGAGCCGCTGGAGGAACGCCAGCGATGAAGCCCGCGCACGAGTCCGGCCGTCCGGCTGCGCTGCTGCTCGAAGTGGTGATCGCGCTGGCGATCATCATGGTGGTCTTCGCGGTGCTGGGAGCCCAGCTCAACAGCGGCCTGAAGATGGTGGCCCAGGCCGAGGAAATCACCCGGGCCGCGCAACTGGCCGACCGCATGATGGCGGTGGTCGAGCTGGAACCCAACACGGTCGAGAACCTGTTCGAGCAGCGCGAGATGGACGGCGACTTCGGCGACCAGTTCCCGGGCTGGTTCTGGCGGGCCCGGATCGAACCGGTCAGCGAAGACGACGAGACGCTGGGCCGCGTTACCATCGAAATCCTGCACCAGACCGATCCCGACCTGCTCGACGGCGCCGAGGGCGCCCGCGTGGTACGCACGCTGCACCTGCTCAAGGCCAACCCCGCCAAGATCGACCTGGCCAAGGACTTCGGCGTGCCGCCTGAGCAGTTGGAAATGCTGGCGGCGATCGTGCCGTTGCCGGGCTTCGACCCCTCGGCGATCGATCCCCTGGCGCTGGTGTCGCTCGACCCGGAAACGCTGATGCAACTGTTGCCGGTATTGCTGCCGCTGTTGCAGCAGTTCCAGTTCGCCGGCGTGGACCTGCCCGGCGGCCTGACACCCGACAAGCTCCAGGAGATGCTCGAGAGCGGCAACCTGGGCGACCTGGCGGCCATGTTCGGCGGCAGCGGGGCCGGTCAGCTCGGCGACCTGGGGGCCATGCTGGGCGGCATGAGCGGCGGCGCCATGGGCGGCGACGCCGACGCCCTGCGCGAGCTGATCAAGAGCTCGCTGGGCGACCAGATCAGCGACGCCCAGCTCGACGCGCTGCTCGGCACGCTGGGCAGCGGGGCCGGCGCCGCGGGCCCGCCGGGCGGCGGCTCGAGCGGTTCGCTGAGGGATCTCGATCGGCTGCGCGACGAGCGCAACTCGCGTTTCGACAAGCTGGTCGGACCGGGAGGGCCGTGACCGTGAGACTGCGCCGCCACAAGTCGCCCCGCCGGGGGCTGACCCTGCTCGAGGTGCTCATCGCCCTGAGCCTGATGGGCGTGCTGCTGGGGGCGATGCTGACCTTCTTCTGGCAGGTGGTGCACACGCGCGATGCGGTGGTGGCCCGCGCGCGGCGGCTGCAGATCGCCCGGCAGGTGCTGGGGCACATCGAAAGCGAGCTGCGCTCCTGCGTGGGGCTGGAGAACTTCAGCTTTCCCATCGAGCAGCCCATCGTCGAAGAAGAACCCCTGCAGGCCGAGGAGGTCGACCTGCCCACCATGACCGGGCAGCCCGACGACCCGAACGCGCTGCTGGCCGGCCAGCCGGGTCAGCCCGGTGTGCCCTTGGTGGGCCAGCCGAAGGTGCCGCTGCTGGTGGGTACGCGGCGCACCATCACGTTCATCACCGCCCGGCTGCCGGCCCGCGAGCAGTACGAGTTCTTCGAGGAGGGCGCCAACCAGCCGCCGGCGCGGCACGATCTGACGCAGGTCAGCTACTGGCTGTGGATCGACCCGGAGGAGACGGACGACGACGGCCAGCCGCTGGTCGGCGGCCTGATGCGCACCGAGAAGCAGACGCTCAACCAGTACCTGGTCGACCTGGAGGAGCCGCTCGACGTGCGCAACGACCTGTGGGCCCCCGAGATCGGTTACCTCGAGTTCCGCTACTTCGACGGCGTGGAATGGTCGACGCAGTGGAACGTGACCAAGGGCAATTCGCTGCCGCAGTTGATCCAGGTAACCATCGGCTTCAGGAAGATCACGCTCGACGAGCTGGAGAACAGCGACCTCGACGAGTACCCGATCGAGGAATACCCCTACGGCGACGACCTGCCGCACCCGGATCGCTACAGCGTGATCGTGCGCATGCCGGCGGCTGACAAGTTCTTCTCCAGCCGCATCCAGCGCGTCGGGCGGCAGATGGCCGAGCAGTACGGCGTGGAGGGAATGGAGGGGCTGCAATGACGTGCGGGCGTCGGCGGCGCGGCCTGATCCTGATCGTGGCCCTGCTGATGATCGGCCTGCTGGCGGTCATCATGACCGGTTTTCTGTTCTTCACGCGGGCCGAGAACGAGGGTATCCACGCCTTCGCCGACGGCCAGCAGGCCCGCCTGGCGGCCGAGTCGGGACTGGAGGAGGTCATCGCGATCCTGCGCGAGCAGCGCGACAATGCCGCCGTGTGGTTCGACAATCCCGAGCTGTTCCGGCACGCGCTGGTCTGGGCACGCGACTTCGACCGTGACGACGACCCGGTGCGCGAGAGTACGACACGGCGTGATTATCTCGAGGAGGGCGACGTTTCGCCGGCCTGGCGTTTCAGCGTGGTGGCCCCGCGCTACGACGGTCCGGAGTACACCATGCGCTTCGGCATTACGCCCGAGTCGTCCAAGCTCAATCTCAATACCGCTACCGAGCAGCAACTGCGCACCCTGCTGACACCGCTGCTGGCGGGGCTGCAGATCGAAGCACCCGACGAGATCATCAACGCCATCCTCGATTGGCGCGATCCGGACAACGACACGCGCGAGGGCGGCGCCGAAAACGAGTACTACAACACTCTCGAGCCACCCTACAACGCCAAGAACGGGCGCTTCGATACGGTCGAAGAGCTGCTGCTGGTCAGGGGCGTCACCGCGGCGATCCTCTACGGCGAAGACGTCAACCGCAACGGCATCCTGGATGCCAACGAGGACGACGGCGACGCCAGCTTCCCCTACTACGACGACGCCGACGGCGAGCTGGACTACGGTATCGCGCCTTTCCTTACCGTCTGGAGCCGCGAGGTCGATACCTCGCTCGACAACCGGGCCCGCATCAATCTCTACAGCGGCAGCTCGGCGGTGCAGGCCGCCATCGCGGCCGATATCGCCGCCGCCGAGGAGGCCCAGGTCGAGGGCGAGCTGATATCACCCGAGGCGGTACAGTTCATCGTTCAGATCGCCGGCAAGTCCGACGTGCTCAAGCAGATGCGCAGCGTGGCCGACCTGTATGCCGGCGCCGGCGAAGAAGAGGAGGAAGCGGCGGCGGGCGAACCGAACTCACCGGAGCCCAACGCGCCGGTCGCCAGCCGGTTGCCGCCCGAGCTGGCCGCCAGCCCGGTCACGCTGGCCGACATGCCCTACATCATGGATCGCCTCAGCGTCCGGCCGCCACAGCAGGCCAACGCTCCCATAGAGGGGCTCATCAACGTCAACACGGCCCCGTTGCGCGTGCTGATGACCATACCGGGCATGACCGCCGATGCGGCCGCGGCTATCGTGGCCGGCCGGGCGGAAGTGGACCCGGAGGCGCTGCGCACGCCGGCCTGGCCGCTGGTGGCAGGGCTGGTGGACGCGGCGACGTTCCGGCAGATCGCCCCGTATCTGACGACCAAGGCGTACCAGTTTCATGTGGAGGTGATCGGCTACGCCGACCACCGCAAGGTCATGCGGCGTCTGGAATGGGTGATCGAAATGATCGGCCCGCTGGCCCAAATCAAGTATCATCGCGACCTGACGCGCCTGGGACCGGCCTGGCCGATCGACGACGAACAGGTGCTGGTGAACACGGAGTAGGAACTGCAGCAGGGATTCCTGGCCCGCAAACAAGAGGACCTGGCTGGTGATAAAACTGTCACGCAAAGTGTTGTGTCTGGACTGGGATCGCCGGGCGCTGCGCATCGTCGTGGCCCAGTTGGGCGGCGAAGGCCTGAGCCTCGAAGACGCCCACGCCCACCGCATCCCGCAGCAGGTGGATATCGAGGACGCCGAGGCGCTGGGCACCTTCATCGGCCAGCAGCTCGCGCGCCATCGCATCAAGCTCAATCGTGCGATCCTCAGCGTGCCCCGCGATCGCACCGTGCTCAACCGCCTGCAGTTGCCGCCCACGCCCGAGCCGGAGCTGGCGGCGGCGGTGCGCTTCCAGGCCATGCGCGAACTGCCGTTTCCGCTGGAGGAGGCCCAGATCGACTTCGTGGTCACGCAGACCAACGAGGAAGGACTGGCTACCGAGGTCCTGCTGGCGGCGGT
>CAZRSM010000154.1:0-4701 GCA_964602755.1 uncultured Planctomycetales bacterium | reverse complement strand
CTTGCCGAGGTATTTGTTGATGGTCTTGGCCTTGGCCGGCGACTCGACAATGACCAGGCTTTTGCCGTTCTTGCTGTCCGCTTTCTTGCGTGCCATCCAGGCTTGCCTCTAACGGCTTGAAAGAGCGTAATTTACGGGGTGCCGGGCGTAGCTGGCCCCATCTATCATCGGCCGGTCACGCCGGTCGTCTTCACGGCGTCGGGGTCGACTGCGTGTGGAAGATAGTTAGGAGGCGGCTGACCGCTGTCAAGCGCAACTGCCCGGCGGTGGCCAGTAGCGCCGGCCCGGAACCGCGCACGGCGCGGGCCGGAGCCGGACGTCTCGGCGGCGGTGGGGTGGGGAGCGTGAGGGACACGGGATGCGCCTCGAAAAGCCCTGCGCGGAGCGCTTGTGTCGGCCGGCTGGTTGTCCGATAATCATTACGTGACGGCCGGGCTGCGGTTGGCTGACGGGGCCGCATGGCGGCCTGTGTCCCGGCGCCGATTTTTTTGCCGCCGGGCGTTTTGACAACCGGCAGGCGAGCTATACAATGCTCGTTCCGGTCTCGCGGAAGCGGTCCGGGTATGTCCATAGAGCACGGCCGGGGAGCTCGCGCGCCGGCCGAAACAAGCGCTGCTGTAGCTCAGTGGTAGAGCGCCTCCTTGGTAAGGAGGAGGTCATGGGTTCAATCCCCATCAGCAGCTGTCGTGCTGCGGATGGACCAGTGGGATTCGTAAGCCGCATTGACAAGCGCGAGTGGAAACGGTCGCGATAGCGACGGCCCGGGGTGGCCCGGGAATGATGGAACTGGAGAACTTGCATGGCCAAGGGTGTATTCGAACGAAGCAAACCGCACGTTAACGTTGGGACCATCGGCCACGTCGACCACGGCAAGACGACCTTGACGGCGGCGATCACGGCGGTGCAGGCCGCGCGCGGCCTGGCCGAGTACAAGCCGTACGACGAAGTCGCCAAGGCGTCGGAGAAGGACGGCCGCCGCGACGCGACGAAGATTCTCACCATCGCGACGTCGCACGTGGAGTACGAGACCGAGAAGCGCCACTACGCCCACATCGACTGTCCGGGGCACGCCGACTACGTCAAGAACATGATCACCGGCGCTGCCCAGATGGACGGTGCGATCCTGGTTGTCAGCGCCGCCGACGGGCCCATGCCCCAGACCCGCGAGCACGTCCTGCTGGCGCGGCAGGTCAACGTGCCGGCCCTGGTGGTCTTCCTCAACAAGGTCGACCTGGTCGACGACCCCGAGCTGCTCGACCTGGTCGAGATGGAGGTCCGCGAGCTGCTGAGCAAGTACGAGTTCGACGGCGACAACGTCACCTTCGTCCGCGGCTCGGCCACGCAGGCCCTCCAGGATGCGCTGGACAAGAAGGAGGACGGCGAGGGCTGGAAAGCCATCGCGGCCCTGATGGACGCGCTCGACAACGACATCCCCGAGCCGCAGCGCGAAGAGGACAAGCCCTTCCTGATGCCGATCGAGGACGTCTTCAGCATCAAGGGCCGCGGTACCGTCGGCACCGGCCGTATCGAGCGCGGCGTCGTCAAGGTCGGCGACGAGGTTGAGATCATCGGCCTGCACGCCGAGCCGGGCCGCAAGACGGTCGTCACCGGCGTCGAGATGTTCAACAAGACGCTCGACAAGGGCATCGCCGGCGACAACGTCGGCCTGCTGCTGCGCGGCGTCGAGAAGAAGGAGCTGGAGCGCGGGCAGGTGCTGGCGGCGCCCGGTTCGATCACGCCGCACACCAAGTTCCTCGGTGAGGTGTACGTGCTGACCAAGGAGGAAGGCGGCCGCCATACGCCGTTCTTCCCGAAGTATCGCCCGCAGTTCTACTTCCGCACCACCGACGTGACCGGTACGGTGCTCGAGCTGCAGGCGCGTGACGGCGGCAAGGCCGACATGTGCATGCCGGGCGACAACATCCAGATGCTGGTCGAGATCATCCACCCGATCGCCATGGAAGAGGGCCTGCGTTTCGCTATCCGCGAAGGCGGCCGCACCGTCGGCTCGGGCGTGGTCACGAAGGTCATCGAGTAGTCGCCGTCCGCCGTGGCGGCGGCGTGCGATGGCCGCTTGAACAATCGGAAATTGCAGCCGGCCGGGCCGGTCGATTGCGGTCGGCCCGCCGGCTCTTGCGACGTCGGCGGATGGCCGGGAGTTTGCTCTAGCGATGGCAAAGAAGGGTCAAAAACGCGAGTGGGTCTGGCTCCAGTGCACCGAGACCGGTGACCTGAACTACCGTACCACGGTCAACGTGCAGGGCGGAGTGCCCAAGCTCCAGCTCAAGAAGTACTGCCCGCGCCTGCGCCGTCGAACCGTGCATAAGATCAAGCGCAAAGCTTAGGCGCGCTTTGGGTTAGGAGCGTAGCTCAATTTGGCAGAGCACCGGTTTCCAAAACCGGCGGTTGGGGGTTCGAGTCCCTCCGCTCCTGTGGGTGGCTCGGCCGAACTGGCCGCGGCGCCAACGCGGTGACTACTTTCCGGATCGGCGCTCGCCCGTCGCGGCTGGCACCGGTCCGCAGCATATAAAGGAACCGTACTGATGGGTAAAACGGTCGAAAACGTGCACATGGGCGGCGCCGCAGCTTCGCCGTTCCACGTCTACAAGCCCGGACAGGGGGCTGCCGTACGCTGGGGGACGGCGGTCGGCCTGGCGGCCGTCATCATCGGCTTCGGCGCTTTTCTGCGCGAAGAGCTGACCCGCGTCCAGAACCAGTGGATCGAGTACCTGGTCCCCGCCGCGGTCATCGTGCTGCTCGGCTACCTGGCTTTCTACCTGGTCGGTCAGTATCGGCCCTTCGTCGATTTCCTGATCGCCACCGAAGCCGAGATGAAGAAGGTCAACTGGTCCAGCCGCCGCGAAGTGATCGGTGCCACCAAGGTGGTGATCATCACGGTGCTGGCGCTGGGCTCTCTGTTGTTCGTGGTCAATGTCGTCTTCATGTTCCTGTTCGAGTCCATCGGCGTGCTGCGCAGCGGCCTGACGGCTCAACTATTCGGCGGCGGGCAGTGATTTGATGACCTCTGAGCCTGTGGAAAACCCCGATCAGCTCGAAGGCGACGAGCAGCAACCGGCGCCCGATGCCGGGCAGGCGGCTCCCGAGCCGGCCAGCGAGCCGGAAAAGGTCGAGCTGGTCAGGCCCGGCATGGGCTGGTACGTGCTGCGCGTGGCATCGAACAAGGAAAACCAGGTGCGCGACGCCCTCGAGCGCAAGGTCAAGATCGAACAGCTCGAGGACCGCGTGGGCCGCATCCTGGTGCCCACGCAGCGCGAGAAGCGCATGCGTGGCGGCACGGCCCGCGTCTATCACCGCAAGCTCTATCCGGGCTACGTCTTCGTCGAAATGGCTACCGAGCCGGACGGCAGCATCCCGGAAGACGTGTGGTTCGTCATCAAGGAGACCACCGGCGTAGGTGACTTCATCGGCTCGGGGGGCAAGCCCTCGCCGATGGCCATGCCGGACGTCGAGAAGATGCTGGCCCAGGTGCTGGTGGCCGAGGAGACGCCGGCGCTGGCCAACCTGAACTTCAAGAAGGGTGACCGTGTCAAGGTCCGCGAAGGCCCCTTCGAGAACTTCGAAGGGGTGGTCGACGAGATCAATACGCAAAAGGGAACGGTGCGCGTGATCGTGACCATCTTCGGTCGCGCCACGCCGATTGAAATCGAATACTGGCAGGTCGAGACGCTCTGACCGGGCGGCGCCAGTGGTAACAGAAGCGGAAAGTCAGCAAAAATGGCCAAGCAGGTTATCGCGAAGATCAAGTTGCAGGCCCCGGGCGGCCAGGCCACGCCGGCGCCGCCGGTCGGTCCGGCCCTGGGGCAGCACGGCGTGAACATCGGGCAGTTCGTCTCGCAGTTCAACGAACGCACCAGGAACATGGACGGCATCACCTGCCCGGTGGAAATCACGGTCTACAAGGACAAGACCTTCGACTTCGTGGTCAAGAGTCCGCCGGCGGCCGAGCTGCTGCGCCGCGCCGCCAAGCCGCTCGATCCGTCGCTGTCGATCGTCGAGAAAGGCTCGGGCATGCCCAACGTGCAGAAGGTCGGGCAGGTCACGCGCGAGGACGTCAAGAAAATCGCCGAGACCAAGATGAAGGACCTCAACGCCTTCGAGCTCGAGGCCGCCATGCGCATCATCGAAGGCACGGCCCGCTCGATGGGTATCGAGGTCGTCGACTGACAGACTTTGCTCCAAGGGGGCGGCGCTGTGAGCCGGCCGGGATCGCCGGCGGGCCACGGTGCAGGTAAGCCGCGGTCGTGAGTTGGCCGGCGGCGGTTTTGACAATCTGAAGGCCGCACCACGGGCCTGGTAACTGTTAGTGGGAGCTTTGAGCGATGCGATTTCGCAGCAAGCGCTACCGTAGTGACATCAAGAAACGGCCTTCCGAGCCGGTGCCGCTCGATGAGGCCATCCGAACCCTCAAGAGCTTTTCCAAGACCAAGTTCGACCAGTCCGTCGATCTGGTATGCCACCTGGGCATCGACCCGCGGCAGGCCGACCAGATGATCCGCGGCTCGGTCGCCTTGCCCAAAGGCATCGGCAAGACCAAGCGCGTCATCGCCTTCTGCCCCGAGCCGGAGATCGAGGCCTGCAAGGCCGCCGGCGCGATCGAGGCCGGCGGCGATGAGCTGGTCAAGAAGGTCCAGGACGGCTGGCTCGATTTCGACGTGGCGGTGGCCCATCCCTCGATGATGG
>CAZRSM010000153.1:0-2869 GCA_964602755.1 uncultured Planctomycetales bacterium | reverse complement strand
CAGGCGCAGCGACGCCAGCGCCCGGGCGTGGCTGCACGGCAAGCTGTTCGCGGCCTTGCTGGTCGAGCGTTTGATCGAGCAGGCCAGCCTTTTTTCCCCCTGGGGATACGCCCTGGAATCTGCGTCGCAGCCGCTGGCGTGAAACTCTCTTCATGGCCCGCGAACTGGCCGCCGCCCTCAGCCCGCGGCTGGGTCTGGCACGTGTTCTGCGGGAGTGGCCCACGATCGCGCAGCAACTGTGCGACACTCCCCGACGCCGGAAACGGGCCTCATTATGTTAACGCTTATGGGGCAGTGCCCACCACCCGCCTACTCCTCGACCGTTATGCGCGGGGCCGGTTCGAGTGGATCGGGTACCGGCGGCGGAGCCGGCGTGGCGGTGGGTGCCGCAGCGGCCGAGGCAGCACCGCGGGCCGCATATCCGGCCAGCAGGCCCGGCATGACCCACACCCAGTTGGTGATCGCGCCGTTGTAACTGACCACCAGCGTGATCGCCAGCATTGCAAGCGTGGCGCCCACCAGGTGATACGGCTCGGGCTTGCGGCCGCGGATCAGCAGAAAGCCCGTCACCAGCGACAGCAGCAACGCCACCAGCTTGGCGATCCGCCGAATGAGCGTCCAACGCTCTCCGCCCTGGGGGCAGGTCGTGGCCCAGCATTCCCAACTGCTGGGCTCGGGCAGCTCGCGGGCGATCTGCGGCTTCCAGGTCTCCTCGACCAGCGAGCGGACCGCCACCCAGGCGCGTTCCACCGGGCGCCGCCGGGCGGCCGCCTCCCGGTAGTCGGCCCGCAGCACGTCGCGCGTGGCCTCATCCAGCGGCAGAATCTCACGATAGCGCACCGTCGCCGCATCGACCCCGTTGGGCAGCGCCAGCGGCAGCGTCGTGTCGGCCAGCGTGACGTTGTCGCGCGCCAGCAGGAAGTTCCAGAAGCGTCCCTTGGGCGTCGGCGCGGCGGCCGCGTCGCGGTCGGGGTTGGGTTCGATCACGATAGTGCCGTCGTCGCGGGTGCGCGCGACATAGGGTGGTGCCGAAGCCGGATCGGCCCAGGCCCCCGCGGCGCGCGGCAGCGTGGGGTTGACGTATGCCGCGGCGCCGGCGACCACCAGCACCACGCCGGCGGCGAGTCCGACCAGCGCTCCCAGCCCGGCCCAGCCGCGGCGCAGGTGGTATCCCAGGGCGGGCAGAATCAGCAGCCAGGCCCACGGCCAGGCCGCGCCGGCCAATGCCAGCAGGATCATCGCCAGCAGCGCCCCGGCCGGCAGCAGGCTCAGGGCCAGTGCCCAGGCGACCAGCACCGTCGGCAACATGACCTCGGGCCGCGCGAAGCACTCGGCCGCTCCGGGGAAGAAGCACAGGGCCCCGATCAGCACGGCCGCCATCGGTCTGCTGTGCAGCCGCGTGCCGATGATCCACACCGCCAGCACCAGCAGCACCAGCAGCAGGCCGTTGACCAGCCACACCGGCCGCGGATCGACCTGGTCCCAGGAGCTCTCCTTGAGCCAGGTGTCCTTGTCTTCCCAGGCCATGGCCACATCGCTGTGCTGCGGCTGATAGGTCGGCGGCACGGCCTTTACCGCGGTGCCGAAGAGCATGTAGAGCAATGGCGAGCGGGCCTCGTAGCCCGGTGCGTCGCCGTAGGGCAACTTGCCGGTGGCGTCGAAGCAGATGCCGCCGGTCAGGCCGTCGCGTGCTCCGGCGCTCAGCGGGGCGTGCGTGATCAGGTGGCCCGCGATGAGCAGACCGGCCACGACCACCACCGCCAGCGCCCGGCCGTTGAGGTTGATCTCGAAGGCCGCCAGCTTGCTGGATGTCAGCAGGCACAGCCCGCGCAGCAGCCAGTACACGCCGGCGGCCGTCAGCAGCACGTTGCTCCACCATGCCACGCTGTGGCCGGTGCGGTCGAACATCCACGTGGCCTGCGTGTGGCGCCAGGCCAGCAGCAGGATGGTCACCGCCAGGACGAACAGGTCGATGTTGCGACCGCCCAGCAGACGCTTCTGCACCAGCAGCACCAGCAGCACCACCAGCCCCAGCCAGACCAGCGTGGCGCTGTCGAACGCGGGTACCAGCTCGCAACAGCCCACCGTGCCCGGGCGCCCGGCGTCGCAGGCCGGCTCGGGCTGCTGGGCCACGCCGGCCGGCGCTGCGCCGGCGGTCGGTTCATCGCTCTGTGCCAGGGTGCTGCGGGTAGTGGCGCCGACCAGCAGCAGCGCCGCAACGAGCATGCTCAGGCCCATCGACCGTTTCATGGTGCTTCCCTCGACGACAAGACCGTCTCGTACGGTGGCAGACCGCGCCACACGTGTGCCTGCGCGCCGATCCTAACGCGCCGCCGGCAGTTCGCCTATCGCGGCATGCGTCACCGAGAATGCGACGGTCGCCCGGCGCGCTTACATCCCCCGCGGCGGTATTCGGCCGCGAGTCGGCTTCATTGGTCGTTTATACACACGGGCGGGCAAAAGATCGCACTCCAGGCCGCTGCCGGCCGGCCCCGGCAAGGATGTGCGGCGGGCACGGCTCCCCCTACGGCGATGAGCGCCGGGTCGGCCCGGGTCGGCGGTTTTTTGCTTGCGACGGGCCTTCAGGCGGCCGCCGTCGGTCAGCTCCCAGCGACACGGCGTGTTCTTGTCGACCAGCTCGCGCAGCTTGCCACACCACACCGCGGCCATGGTGCGGCAAATGCCGGCGGTCTCGGGCGGCGGAAAGTCGGCGTGCGGGCAGTCGAAATCGCAGAACCGCAGCAGCTTCCAGCGTGCGAAGCTCGAGTCGGCCCGCAGCACGATGCGCACCTTCGGCCAGGCCTGACGCAGACGGGCGACCAGCAGCTTGAGGATCGCGCGGGTGTGCAAAGGGGCGTCGATGTTGCTG
>CAZRSM010000152.1:0-8999 GCA_964602755.1 uncultured Planctomycetales bacterium | reverse complement strand
TCGCGTAGTCCTGCACGTGCGGGGCGATGACCACCCGTCTGACGAGCTGCTGGTAGTGGATGATCTTTTCGCCCGAGAGCACCGGCTGGATGTCGGGCTTGTAGCCGGTGGTGGTGCGGTCGAGGATGGTGGTCAGCTCCTTGCGGTCGGAATAGCCGACGAGCAGCTTGAAGAAGAAGCGGTCGAGCTGGGCCTCGGGCAGAGGATAGGTGCCCTCCTGCTCGATGGGGTTCTGCGTGGCCATGACGAAAAACGGCTCGGTGAGCCGGTGCTGGGTACCGCCGGTGGTGACGGAGTGCTCCTGCATGGCTTCGAGCAGGGCGGACTGGGTCTTGGGGGTGGCCCGGTTGATCTCGTCGGCGAGGATCATCTGGGCGAACAGCGGGCCGCGCTGGAACTCGAAGTGGCGCTTACCCGTCTGGGGATCTTCGGTGATGATGTGGGTGCCGATGATGTCGGCCGGCATCAGGTCGGGGGTGAACTGGATGCGTGAGAAATCCAGGCTCAGGGCCTGCGCGAGCGTGCGGATCAGCAGTGTCTTGCCCAGTCCGGGGACACCTTCGAGCAGGGCGTGGCCGCCGGCGAACAGGCACACCAGCACGGCCTCGACCACCTCCTCGTGCCCGACGATCATCTTGCGAATCTCGGCGGTGAGCCGGGCGAAATCCTCGCGAAACTCGCCGACCGCCTGCTGTACCTGAGCCTCGTCACTGAGCGCCATCGGCCTTCTCCCGCATCGGATGTTGCTGGTAATTGCTGGGCAAGTAGTGTAATCGGCCCGCGGCGGTCTGTCCGCAATCTGTGGGGGCCTCAACGGGGCCGACCGGCATGGCGGGCCACCCAGTCGGCGATGAGCGGATAGACCTGCTGGCAGGCCGCCGGGGCATACTCGAAGTCGCCGTGCGCCAGGTTGGCAAACAGCTCGAAGTGCCTGTCCGTCGAACGAATACGGTCGAAGAAGACGCTGCGGGTGACCTCGGCGTTGGCGATGCGGTCCTGGCCGCCCATCACCACCAGCAGCGGCGCGCAGACGTTGGGATAGTGCTCGGTGTAGTCGTGGTCCAGGTCGCCGAGCCAGCTCACGAAGGAGCGCGCCCGCACCGACTTGGCCAACTGCATCAGCACGCCGACGCGCATGTGGTCGACCGCCGGCAGCAGGCCCTGGGTCAGCGTTTCGCGGTGGAAGTTGACCACGCCGCCCTTGTGGTGTTCGAGGAACTTGCTGACGCCGGCGATCAGTGCCTCGTGCATCCACTGGAAAGCCTCACTCATGGGTCGCGGCAGGCCGGTCCACCACGGCTGGCCCTGGGGCTGGGGGCGGAGCCAGTCGAGGCGCACCTCGCCGGCAGCCTGGATGATGGCCTGGAGCCAACCGGCGCGGGCCAGCAGCTCGAAGGAACAGTTCGTATCGCTGTTCTTGCTGCGCCAGGCCGCCCACAGTTCGCCCCACTTGAGATTGCCGTGCTCGTCGTAGAGCGAACGCCGCCAGCGCAGCGCCGCGGGGAACTCGACCAGCACCGCTCCGCTGATCTGCGCGGCGCGCTGTTGCGCCAGCGGGGCGTCGGCGACGATGCGCCCGTCGCGCCAGACGGCGCCTTCGAGCCAGCCGGCGATGGTCATGGCGCCCATGCTGTTGCCGATCAGCAACGGCGGCCGGCCGCGGGCGGCGGCGACGTGTTCCACCACGGCCGGCAGGTCGTAGAGGACGAAGTGGTCGACGCAGTAGTCGTCCTGACCGGGCGGCGGCTCGCTGCGGGCCGGGGGGGTGCCGTGACCGCGCAGGTTCATCAGCCATACGTCACAGCCGGCCTCGTGGAGGATGGTCGGCAGGCTGCGGAAGCGCACCTGCGGACTGTCGATGCTGGGGATGTCCCACAGATCGGCGTTGACCGCCAGGCCGTGTATGAAGATCACCGGCAGTCCGTCGGCGGCCTTGCGCTTGAGGGCTATGAGGGCCCCGTCGGCGGTAGGGGCGAATTCGACAGCGGACGGCGAATCGGTCATGGGTTGGGCCTCGGCTCTGCTCTTGCGGTGTCAAAACGGCATTCTAGACGCCACCAGCCGCCAGCGGGCGCCGGTGGCCGGATGCTTTTCCGCACCGGCGGCTCGTGGTACGCTGGCCGACTGAACGCTACGGGTCCGGGCGGGAAGCTGCCGGCGCGCTGCGCTACCGCCTGGTTTCGCACCAGACACACACACGGAACCGGACACAGACATGTCGAAAGACGGCACACGCTTCGAGTTCTTCACGGCGGCCCGCGCCAGCGGCGGCCACACGCTGATCGTACCGCTGGCCAGCGAACCCAAGCCCGCCATGCAGCTCCTGTCGCGCGTCGACGCGCTGTGCGATGACGCGGTCTCGGAACTGGTCGAGGTCGGCGCCCTGGGCCGTGAGGTGGGCACCGTCGCCCACACCACCCGCAACGGCGTGTTCAAGCGCATCGCAGTGGTCAACCTCGGCCCGGCCGAACGCTGCCAGGCGCACCAGATAAGACAAGCCGCCGCCAAGGCCGCCCAGTGGCTGATCGACGAGCAGATCGACGCGGCCACGTTGTGGATCGACGGTTTGCTCTCCGACGTGGTAGAGCGGCCGGTCTCCGAATGGGCCTGCGGCATGACGCTGGGCGGTTTCCGGTTCGCCGAGTTCAAGAAGAGCGAAAAGGGCCGGCCGGCGAAGGTGCGCATCCGCGTCGATTCCGACGACCGGGCCTATCTGCAAACCAAGATGCCGCGCATCCGCGAGGCCGTGCGGCTGGCCCAGTCGGTCAACTACGCCCGGCACCTGGCCCACCAGCCGGCCAACGTGATCAACCCCCGGACGCTGGCCGCCGAGGCGCGCAAGCTGGCCCGGGCCTGCAAGCTCAAGTGCACCATTCTCGATTACGCCCAGATCAAGCGGCTGGGGATGGGCGGACTGCTGGCAGTCGGCGGCGGAGCCGAGCACAAGCCTTGTCTGATCAGGCTCGAATACCGCGGCGCGCCGCGTTCGAAGACCACCACCGTGCTGGTCGGCAAGGCCATCACCTTCGACACCGGCGGTTATTCGCTCAAGCCCGCCGGCAGCATGGAAAACATGAAGTTCGACAAGTGCGGCGGTGTGACGGTGATGGGCATTCTGCGGGCCGCGGCCGAGCTGAAGCTGCGTTCCAACGTCATCGGTCTGATCGCCGCCGCCGAGAACATGGTTTCGGCGCAGTCCTACCGTCCGGGCGATATCATCCGCATGGCCAGCGGCAAGACGGTGGAGGTTACCAACACCGACGCCGAGGGGCGCCTGGTGCTGGCCGACGCCCTGTGGTACGCCCAGAAGCACTGCCAGCCCACGGCGCTGATCGACTTCGCCACGCTCACCGGCGGAGTGGTGACCGCGCTGGGCAAGGCCGCGGCCGGGCTGATGAGCAACGACGACGAGCTGTCGGCGGCGCTGGGCGAGTCTGGTCGCCACACGCACGAGCGGCTGTGGCGCCTGCCGTTGTGGGACGACTACCGCGAGCTGATCAGGAGCCAGGAGGCCGACATCCGCAACTCGGCCGCCAAGCGCCACGCCCACCCGATCGTGGGCGGCATGTTCCTCAAGGAGTTCGTCTCCGATCAGGTACCCTGGGCGCACATCGACATCGCCGGGCCGGCCACCGACGAGGGCGGCAGACACGCCACCGGCTTCGGCGTGCGGCTGATCGTGGACTACCTGCAACGCCGTATCGCGTAGGCTCGGCCCTGCCCGGCCCCTGCGAGCTGGAGACAGAAGCGACTGATGAGTGAGAAGACCCCACCCCGGAGAGGCGTGGACACCGAGCGCATCGCACGGGCGGTGCGCGAGATCCTGCTGGCCATCGGCGAAGACCCCGAGCGCGAGGGGTTGCGCCAGACCCCGGCGCGGGTGGCGCGCATGTATGCCGAGCTGTTCGCCGGGCTGCACGACGACCCGGAGCGCTACCTGGTCACCATGTTCGACGAGGGACACCACGAGATGGTGGCGCTGCGCGACATCCCGTTCAACAGCATGTGCGAGCACCACCTGATGCCGTTCGAGGGCAAGGCCCACATCGCCTACATCCCCGGCGGCCAGATCATCGGGCTGTCCAAGCTGGCCCGCATCGTGGACGCCTTTGCCCATCGGCCGCAGGTGCAGGAGCGGCTGACCTCACAGATCGCCGACCTGCTGGCCAAGAAGGTGCACGTCAAGGGCTGCGCGGTAGTGCTCGAAGCGGTGCACACCTGCATGACCTGCCGCGGCGTCAAGAAGCCCGGCAGCGTGATGGTCACCTCGGCCCTGCGCGGCCTGATGAAAACCGTCGACAAGACGCGGGCCGAAGCCTTGGCTATCCTGCGCGGTTGAGCCACCGCGCCGCCGGGTTCGGCGGCCCGACTTTGACCGGAGCCAACATGTCCGCACGAACCGCACTGCTCGGCCCGCTGGCGCTGCTGGCCGCACTGACCGGCTGCACCCGTGTGGCCCGCGTCGACCTGCAAAGACAGACCGGCGGCAACGCCTTCCTGTTCCACCAGTTCCAGGCCTATGACGGCCACAGCGGCCGGCCGCTCGATTTCGCCGCCGTGGTGCGGCGCTGCCGGCAGGCCGACGTGATCCTCTTCGGCGAGCGCCACAACGACGTGATCTGCAACCAGTTGGAGGCCCAGTTGCTCTACGGCCTGCTGGCCGATCGGCGACCGCTGGCGCTGGCGATGGAGTTCTTCGAAGCCGACCAGCAGGCCGCCCTGGACGCCTATCTCACCGGTCGGATCGACGAGGCCGACTTCATCGAGCAGGCCCGCCGGCGACGGTCGTACTACCTCTCGCACCGTCCGCTGATCGAGCTGTGCCGCGCGGCGCGCGTGCCGGTGATCGCGGCCAACGCGCCGCGCCGGCTGGTGCGGGCGTTTCGGCGCTCGGGGGCCGAGTACGGCGACTTCCGGGCCGACCTGACCGCCGAGCAGCGTCAGTGGCTGCCGCCGGACTACGTGTACCTCGAAGGCGAGTATCGCGCGCGTTTCGCCGCCGCGATGGGCGCCGACGCGACCGCCACGGCGCCGGCCAGCCAGCCGGGCGCCTCGGCGGCCACGCAACCGGCCGGTGCGCCGGCCTCGGCCCCGTCGGGCCCGCCGCACAATCTGGACTGGCGCGAGTTCTACAAGGCCCAGCTCTTGTGGGACGAGGCCATGTCGGATGCCATCGTGGTGTATCGCCAGCGCCATCCGGCCAGCCGGGTGATGCTGATCGTGGGTGGTTTTCACGTCGAGTTCGCCGGCGGCACGATGCAGAAGCTGCGCCGCCGACGGCCACACGACCGCATCGTCACGCTGACCTACCGCACCGATCCCGACGGTCAGTTCGCTTTCGACCCCAACGACCAGGGCGCCGCCGACGTGGTCTTCTACGGCGTCAACCCGCCCGAGCCGGAGGAGCACCGCGAACCTGCCAGTCAGCCGGCGTCGCAACCGGTCGCCAGTCAGCCCGCCGCCAGCCAGCCGGGTCACTCGTCGGACAGTCGGCCCGCGGCCCGCCGGCCGCCGCGATTGCCCGGCCGCCCGCGGCCAAGTTGAGCCGGCGGGCGATCGGCATTACCGTGTAGGGCCGCTGGCGCGGCGACGAGTGGAGTTGCGCCAGTGCGAAAAACCGCACGGAGCAATAAGCCGATGGCGAAAGTACCGCACGACGTAACCGACCTGAAACTCGCCCCGCAGGGCAAGAAGAAGATTCTGTGGGCCGACCGCGACATGCCTGTGCTGGCCCTGATCCGCAAGCGTTTCGAGAAGGAAAAGCCGCTGGCCGGGCTGCGCATGGGCTGCTGCATGCACGTGACCAGCGAGACGGCCAACCTGATGCGCACGCTCAAGGCCGGCGGAGCGCAGGTGGCGCTGTGCGCCTCGAACCCCCTGAGCACGCAGGACGCGACCGCCGCCAGCCTGGTCAGGGATTTCGGCATCGCGGTCTTCGCGCGGCGCGGCGAGAACGTCAGGACTTTCTACGACCATCTCAACGCGGTGATCGACACGCAGCCGCGCGTCACCATGGACGACGGGGCCGACCTGGTGAACCTGCTGCACACCAGGCGGTCCGAGCAGGCCGAGCAGATCATCGCCAGCATGGAAGAGACCACCACCGGCGTGATCCGCCTGCGGGCCATGCAGAAGGACGGGATCCTCAAGTTCCCGGTGATCGCGGTCAACGACGCCGACACCAAGCACCTGTTCGACAACCGCTACGGCACGGGCCAGAGCACGCTGGACGGTATCGTGCGGGCCACGGATGTGCTGCTGGCGGGCAAGCGGGTGGTGGTGGCCGGCTACGGCTGGTGCGGCCGTGGCGTGGCCATGCGGGCGCGCGGGGCCGGAGCGCTGGTGACGGTCACCGAGGTCGACCCGCTCAAGGCCCTCGAAGCGGTGATGGACGGTTTCGACGTGCGGCCCATGAGCCAGGCCGCGACTTTCGGCGAGGTGTTCATCACCGTCACGGGCAACAAGCACGTGATCCGGGCCGAGCATTTCCGCAAGATGCGCAACGGGGCGATCGTCTGCAACAGCGGGCACTTCGACGTCGAGATCGACATTCCGGCGCTCAAGAAGATGGCCCGCAAGGTCGTCAAGGGCGTGCGACCCAACGTGGACGAGTACGTCATCAACAGCAAGAAGAGCATCTTCCTGCTGGCCGAAGGGCGGCTGGTGAACCTCAGCGCCGCCACCGGACACCCCGCCAGCGTGATGGACATGAGCTTCGCCACGCAGGCCCTGGCCGCCGAGTGGTGCTACAAGCGCAAAGGCCGGCTCACGGTCGGCGTGCACGACGTGCCGCGCCGGATCGAGGACTGGGTCGCCAAGCTCAAGCTCCAGGCCATGAACGTCAAGATCGACCGGCTCACCCGCGAGCAGGTGATCTACCTGGCCAGCTCGAGCGAGGGCACCTGACCCGCCTGGCTCGCGGCGGGCCGACCGGAGGCGGCCGGTCGCCGGGACTGCCGGCTGTGTCCAGGGCCGGGATTGCCGCGAGCGCGCGTGGCGCTACCACGATTTGATCAGGGCAATGCCGGCGGCACCGGTCTGCGGGTCGGTCAGCGGCACCACCGTCATGCCGAACAGCTCGGGAAACTGGGCCTTCTGGTCGCGGGCGATCGAGGTGCCGACGACGTAGCCCAGCATGGCGCCGAAGACCACGTCGGAAAAGTCGTGCACGCGCGAATCGAGCCGCTGGTAGCCCACCAGCCCGGCCAGGGCGAACGACGGCACGCCCACCCAGGGACCGTAGTACTCGTTGAGCACCGCCGCCACCGCGAACGAACTGGAAGTGTGCCCGCTGGGCCAGGCGTACGGTTCGTTGTCGGGGGCGCGCGTGTTGGCCGCCACCTTGAGCACCAGCGTCGAGGCACCGGTCACGGCCAGGGCCTGGGTGAGCGTCTTGGCCAGCTCGTGCTGCTTGGCGTCCTTGAGCAGCGTGCTGGAGAGCCACAACACGCCGGTGGCCGCGAAGTGCGTGCCAGGATTGCCCAGAATCTGGATCGGCTCGTCGAAATCGCCCAGTTGCTGGTGACGGTGAATCCGCCGCCTGACCGTGTCGTCGACGCCGGTCTCGCGAATGGCCACGCTGGCGCCCATGGCGGCAGTCAGCAGCAGGGCGTTGTCCAGGTCCCAGAACGAGGTCTTGAAGCCGTGCCAGAAGTCGTGCTCGAGCAGCGCGAGGGCCTCGTGGCCGGCCTGGTGCCAGGCGTCCTTGCGCCAGTAGCCTTCCGGAACGCTGCCGTCGCGCGCCGCCGGCCGCGAGGCGGACGCCTGCGGCATCATCCCCAGCGTGAAGACCAGCTCGGGGGCGGGGTCGGTTTGCGGCAGGCGTGGTATCGAGCGCGTCATCTGGACTGTCGGCGGCGCCGGCGACTCGTCGATCGGCGGCGACTCGCTTTGCCTGGCGGCGTAGCGCAGCAGCGCGTCGCGCAAGGCCAGCTCCCCGGTTGCCACTGTCCGCCGCGCGCAGCCTGCCAGCAGCCCGGCCGACAGGATCGCGCCCACGACTGCCCAGTTGAGATAGCGCTGGTTCACTGGAGTGCTCCTGTTTCGCGGCAGGTCCTCGCGGCCGCGTCGCAGCAGGGCGCCGGCCGCGATGACAGGTTGATTCTAACGCGGATCATTGGTGGCCGCATTGTTCTTTGATCGCCGACATGCACAAGCCGGTCCGTCGGCCAGCGGGTTTCAGTACCTGGGCGGACGGGTGCCGGTGAGTCGGCGTCGCAAGGCCATCAGCAGCAGCACCGCCGGCAGCAGATCGACCAGCCACCACAGCCACGGCATGGGATCCCACTGGCCGGTGGCCACGTAGTGCAGGTCGACGAGGTGCAGGGCCGGGACCAGCGCGAGCCACGCCAGCAGCCAGGCTTGCGGCCGCCAGGCCAGTGCCGGCAGCATCCACAGGAAGTACCAGGGATAGGCGACCGGCCCCAGCAGCAGGGCCACGCCGCAGATCAGCCACACGTCGCGCCACAGTTCGCTCGCCCGCCGCCGGGCCAGCCACACCGCCAGCGCCAGGCACATCAGCGTGACGACCACGCCGGGCCAGCGGCGGTCCCACGGAATCTGGCGCAGCAGCTCGAAGAACAGGTCGTTGAAGGTCCACGACTCGGCGAAGCGGCGCAACGTGCCCAGCGCCGCTCTCAGCCCGTCCCGGTACGGCCACCAGCAGACGCCGACGGTGATCGCCGCCGACGCTCCCAGCGCAAGTGCGCGGGTCCACGAGCGGCTGCGGGCCAGCAGATAGACGGTCACCAGCGCCGGCCAGAAGTATTTGACGCCGATCGCCAGGCCCAGGGCCACGCCGGCCAGCAGCGGTCTGCGCCGGCTGGCGGCCACCACTCCCAGCGTCATCAGGGCCACGCCGATGAGGTCGAGGTGTCCGGCCTCGTAGGTTTCAAACAGCAGCAGCGGGCACCACCAGACGCCAGCCAGAAGCAAAGCCGAAGCGCCGCGGCACCGCAGCCACCACAAGACCACGCCCGCCAACAGGACATCGAAGGCCA
>CAZRSM010000151.1:0-3359 GCA_964602755.1 uncultured Planctomycetales bacterium | reverse complement strand
CTTCGCGGCCCTGCTGATCCCGCACGCGCAGGCCCTCGGCCTGCTGCGGTCCGTGCCACGACAACCGGAGGCGTCCCAGCTCGAGCGTGCCGGCTATCTCGCTGTTGACCTTGCCCAGCCCCCAGGCCAGCGCCGGGGGTTGCGAGGCCAGGACGGGGGCGAAGTAGAGCAGCGCTCCCAGCGCCAGCAACAGCAGCAGCGTCAGGGCCGCCAGCCAGCGTGCCCAACGCCGTTTTTTGCGCCCGATATCTGGTGGTCGGAAAGACTGTCCGGTCTGCTCGCCGGGGTGGTGTGCTCGCCCTGTCACGCTGGCGTATCCCTTCTGTGCTGGCCGTTTTCGGCACGTGGTTCGCGGTTGACGGTGCAACTGCTCTCGAGTTTCTAAATTACCTTGCTTGCCGGCGAAATACAAACCCGCCGGCCTCGCGTTGGCGCGCCGGCGTGCTTGGCGATAACCTACCTGCATAAATGGGCAGACCTGGGGGACGAGGGGCTTTGTTCGGGAGGCGCGGCGGCAGTGCGCCGCGCTGCCGGCCCGGCGGCCCCTGCGGCGCGGATATGAAGTTGCCAGGTTCGGATATGCCGAACCGACGGTTTCGGGGGATCAAATAGAAGGAACAGCGATGAGTCGAAACAGCGTATCGGCCAGTTGCCACGGCCTGGACACCATCGGTCTCGAGCATTACGGCACCGCTTATTGGAACCTGCGGCCGGCCACCCTGGTGGTCGAGGCCATCAGGCGACGCGAAGGCACGCTGGCCAGCACGGGGGCCTTCGTGGCGTTGACGGGTATGCGCACCGGACGCTCGCCGCGCGACAAGTACATCGTCAAGGACGGGATCACGGCCGACACCGTGCACTGGGGCAAGGTCAACGTGCCGATCGACGGGGCCAAGGCCAACTCGTTGCAGGACAAGCTGTTTCGGCACCTGCGCTATCAGGACCTCTTCATCCAGGACATGTTCTGCGGGGCGCACCCGGACCACCGCCTCAAGGTGCGCATCATCACCGAGCGGGCCTGGCACAGCCTGTTCGCCCGCCAGTTGTTCGTGCGGCCCGAACGCAGCGACTGCGAAGACTTCCGCCCCGATTTCACCGTCGTCTGCGGGCCCAACTGCCTGGCCGATCCGTACCGCGACAACATCAACTCCGAAACCTTCGTGGTGCTCAACTTCAAGAAGAAACTCGCCCTGATCGGCGGGACGCACTACGCCGGCGAGATCAAGAAGTCGGTCTTCACCGTCATGAACTTCCTGCTGCCGCAGAAGGGCGTCCTTTCGATGCACTGCTCGGCCAACATCGGGGCCAACAACGACACCGCGGTCTTCTTCGGTCTCTCCGGCACCGGCAAGACCACCCTCTCGGCCGATCCCGATCGCCGCCTGATCGGCGACGACGAGCACGGCTGGTGCGATGACGGCGTGTTCAACTTCGAGGGTGGCTGTTATGCCAAGGTGATCAACCTCTCCAGGGAGTACGAGCCGCAGATCTACAACGCCCTGCGCTTCGGGGCCGTGCTGGAGAACGTGGTGCTCGACCCGGCCACCCGCGAACCGCGCTACGACGACGACTCGATCACCGAGAACACCCGCGGCGCCTATCCGCTCGACCACATCGACAACGCCGTGCAGCCCTCGGTCGGCGGCCACCCGCGCAACATCATCTTCCTGACCTGCGACGCCTTCGGCGTGCTGCCGCCGGTGGCCCGGCTCACGCCGGCCCAGGCCATGTACCACTTCCTGTCGGGCTATACCGCCAAGGTGGCCGGCACCGAGGCCGGCATCACCGAGCCGCAGGCCACCTTCTCGACCTGCTTCGGCGCCCCGTTCATGATCCTCGACCCCACGGTCTACGCCGACCTGCTGGGGCAGCGCATCGCCAAGCACAACGCCCGTGTCTGGCTGGTCAACACCGGCTGGAGCGGCGGACCCTACGGCGTCGGCTCACGCATGAGACTGCCCTACACACGGGCCATGGTCAGCGCCATCCTCAACGGCGACCTCGACGACGTGCCGTACGAAGAGCACCCGGTCTTCGGCGTCGAGATGCCCAAGGACTGCCCCGACGTGCCGGCCGAGCTGCTCAATCCCAAGAACACCTGGAAAGATCCGGCGGCCTACGACGCCAAGGCCCGCGAGCTGGCCGGCCTGTTCGTCGAGAACTTCAAGCAGTTCGAGAGCGCCGCCGACGAGGTCAGGC
Source organism: uncultured Planctomycetales bacterium (assembly GCA_964602755.1). GTDB lineage: Bacteria > Planctomycetota > Phycisphaerae > UBA1845 > Fen-1342 > JALSRY01. Next base: position 1,160 of record CAZRSM010000151.1, on the reverse strand, counting down.
AGGCCGGCCCGCGTCTCTGAGGCCCGCCGGGCGATCCGCCCCCGGCGCGGCGGCACACTGCGCGTGCCTGCGGCGCGCGGTATCGACACGGCACTGGTGAGTCGCAGGCGGCGGCGGGCTTACATGCGCTCGATGGTTTCGATGCCCAGCAGTCCCAGGCCCAGCTTGAGCGTGCGGGCGGTAAGGTCGCACAGCCGCAGCCGGCTCAGCCGCGTGGCGTGGTCGGGGGCCTTGAGCACCGGGCAGGCTTCGTAGAAACGCATGAACTCCGCCGCCAGCTCGTAGAGATAGCCGCACAGGATGTGCGGCGCCAGCTCGAGCGCCACGGCGTCGATCGTCTCGGGCAGCCGCGCCAGCCGCAGGGCCAGCGTGCGTTCGGCGGGGTGTTCGAGCCGCAGAGAGGCCGCGTCGCCGTAGACCTCGGCGGCGCCGACGTTCCCGGCGGCCTTGCGGTAGATCGAGCGGATGCGGGCGTAGGCGTACATCATGTAGGGGGCGGTGTTGCCCTGCAGCGCCAGCATGCGTTGCCAACTGAATACGTAGTCGCTGACGCGGTCGTTGCGCAGGTCGGCGTATTTGACCGCGGCGATGCCCACCCGCCGGGCGATCAGCCGCTTTTCTTCCTCCGACAGCGGCGGGCCGCAGGCCTGGTCGGCGTCCTGCTGGCGGCTCTCGAGCAGCGCCAGCGCGCGGCGCTGGGCCTCGTCGAGCAGCTCGCGCAGCTTGACGTTCTGCCCCTCGCGGGTCTTCAAGGGGCGCTTGTCCTCGCCCAGCACGCTGCCGAAGGTAACGTGTTCGAGGTTTACTTGCGGCGTCGCCCATCCGACGGCGCGGGCCACGGCGAACAGCATCTGGAAGTGGAGTTTCTGGCGGGCGTCGGTGACGTAGATCACGCGGTCGGCCCCCAGCTCGAGGATGCGGTAGCGGATGGCTGCCAGGTCGGTGGTGGCATACAGGAAGGCCCCGTCCGACTTCTGCACGATCATCGGCAGCTCGCTGCCGTCGGGCTTGCGGAACAGCGGCCGGCCCTGGTCGTCGTAGAAGAACAGGCACTGGGCGCCCTGGTCTTCGCGCATGACCACCGGCCCGCCCTCGCCGGAGAGCTTTTCGCGCAGCTCGGCCACCAGCGGGGCCAAGCGGTCGTTGTAGAAGCTCTCGCC
>CAZRSM010000150.1:0-9346 GCA_964602755.1 uncultured Planctomycetales bacterium | reverse complement strand
CTGGGCGAGCACGGCATGACGAGCTGCATCCTGCGGGTGCCGATCACGTTTCCGCCGGACAAGTTCCGCGGCCTGCAGCTCTCGGCGATGTGCGTGCCCGACCTGCGCGGCACGCAGGGCATGTTCTCGTACTACATCGAGGAGGGGCAGGCCGGCAGCACGATGGACGGCGACGTGGGCGGCGACCGCATCCTGGTGCACCGCGACGGCGACAGCGTCAGCTCGTACCTGCGCGGCCCGGTCAACAGCCTCAAGGCCGACGGCTCGGAGCTGCGGCTGCCGTTCAAGGTCACGCCCTGCAACAACGGCAAGGCCGACGCCCTGCTGCACGTGGGCGGCGAGACGGTGCCGCTCAAGCTCAACGAGTACAGCGACTGGGTGCGGGTGGCCTTCAGTGCGGCGCCGGGCTTCAAGGTGCACGGCATCTGCAAGTTCTACCTCAAACGCTTCGGCCGGCCGTTCGAGATGTACTGCACGCCGCTGCAGATCGACCCGGACAAGCCGGTGATGCCGATCGCCAACCCGGTGGTGTTTTCGAGCTATCTGGCGCGCCAGCAGGGGCCGTTCGCCACGCTGGGCCTGGCCGAAGACACCTGGGCGCTCTCCGAGAAGCTGATGAGCGAGGACGCCTTCCTGCAACAGGCGTATGACATCCACGCCGAGCGCGAAAAGATGTTCTTCGACGCGCTGCGGCGAGTGCGGCGCGGCGCGGTGGTGTGCGTGTTCGACGGCCCCGACCGCATCCAGCACATGTTCTTCCGCTTCCTGGACGACCAGCACCCGGCGCTCACTGACCAGCAGCGCGAGACCCATCGCGACGCCATCCGCGAGATGTACATCAGGATGGACGAGCTGGTGGGGCGCACCATGGCCAAGCTCGACAAGGACACGGCGTTGTTCGTGATGTCGGACCACGGCTTCAAGACCTTCCGCCGGGGCGTCGATCTCAACGCCTGGCTGCGCGACAACGGCTATCTCAAGCTCAAGGACGGCAAGCGCACCGCCGACAAGCCCTACCTGGCCGACATCGACTGGAGCCACACGCGGGCCTACGCCGTCGGCCTGACCGGCATCTACATCAACCAGAAGGACCGCGAGACGCACGGCATCGTCGAGCCGGGCAAGCCGGCCCGCGAGCTGATGCGCGAGATCGCCGACAAGCTCACCGGCCTGGTCGACGAGGAGAAGAACGAGGTGGCCATCAAGGAGGCGGTCACGCGCTACGACGTCTACCACGGCCCGTATGTAGACAACGCGCCGGACATCATCGTGGGCTACAACGCCGGCTGGCGCGTCTCGTGGGACGCGGCCATCGGCAAGTGCGGCGAAAAGGTCTTCAGCGACAACATGAAGGCCTGGAGCGGCGACCACTGTCTGCACCCCGAACTGGTGCCGGGCATCCTGTTTTCCAACGTGCGGCTCGATCCGGAGCAGGCCAACATCATCGACCTGGCGCCCACGGCGCTCGATCTGCTCGGCGTTCGCAAGCCGATGTACATGGACGGCAAGTCGTTGCTGGAATCGGAAAAGGCAGTCGCATGATGGTGGCAGGCGGCATGAGTGGACAGAAAAGCCGAGCGGCTCGTCGGCGGCCGGGCCGGGCGCTGGCGGCGGCGCTGCTGGCTTCGGGACTGGCGCTGGGGTTGTGGACTGCCGGCTGCAGCGACTCGCAGGGGGCCGGGCGCGACGGCGAGACCAGGGTGCTGGTGCTGGGGATGGACGGGCTGGACCCCGACATCCTCCAGCGGCTCATGGCTGAAGACAAACTCCCGAACTTCAGCCGTCTGGCGGCCCGCGGCCAGTTTCACGTCTTCGGTACGGCCATGCCGCCGCAAAGCCCGGTGGCCTGGTCGAACTTCATCTCGGGCTCGACGCCGGGCAAGCACCAGATCTTCGACTTCATTCATCGCGACCCCAACCCGGGGCCGTCGGACGACGGTTACGACTGGCCGATAAAGCCGTATTCGTCGATGTCGGAGGCGTTCGGTCCGAAGGCCCCGGAGAAGGCCCTGCGGTTCGGACAGTGGCGGATTCCGCTCGAGTCGGGCGGGGTGATCAATCTGCGCAAGGGTGACGCCTTCTGGAACCATCTGCTGCGTCACGGGGTGGACGTGACCATCTACCGCATGCCGGCCAACTACCCGCCGCCCACCGACGACGAGGTTCCCGGCCCGGGCACCCTGCACGTGCTCAGCGGCATGGGTACGCCGGACGTACTGGGCGGCTACGGCGACTTCACCGAGTTCGTCGAAGAGTGGAAGTGGTCGAAGCCCAAGGTGCACCACGTTCCGGGCGGCATCTTTCGACATCTGGAAGTCATCGACAACCAGGCCGTAGCCGAGCTGCCCGGTCCGCCGAACTACCTGCGCCAGCCGGACGAGAACGGCGAGCTGCCGCCGATGACGGTCGAGCTCAAGATCGTGCGTGACCCGGTGCGCAGCATCATCACGCTCACGGTCGGCGATGAGAAGCGGCTGCTGCGGCAGGGCGAGTGGTCCAACTGGATTCCGATCGAGTTCAAGACCGGGATCCCCGGCTCGGCGGCGCTCGACGTGGCCATGCCGACCTCGGTGCGTGCCATCATCCGCGTGTATGCCAAGCAGGTCTACCCGACGCTGACGCTCTACGTCTCGGCGCTCAACATCGACCCGGCCAACCCGGTCAATCCGATCAGCTATCCGCCCGAGTGGGCGGCCGAGATCGCCGCCACCACCGGCGCGGGCGGCATGTATACCACCGGGATTCCGGAAGACACCAAGGCCCTGCGCAGCGGTGCGCTCAACGAGGACGAGTTCCTGCAGATGGTGCACCTGCTGGTCGACGAGCGCACGCGGCAGTATCACGCGGCGCTGCAGCAGTTCAAGCGGGGCTTTCTCTACTTCTATTTCGGGCACACCGACCAGTTGGCCCACATGTTCTGGCGCGACATCGACCCGGATCATCCCGGCCGCCGACCGGAGCAGGAAGGCAAGTACACCAACGTGATCTACGACACGTACGTCGAGATGGACCAGCGGCTCGGCGAGGCGCTGGCGGCGCTGGACGACAACGACGTGCTGATCGTCATGTCCGACCACGGTTTCACCAGTTTCCGCCGCGGCTTCAACGTCAACACCTGGCTGGTCAAGAACGGTTACATGAAGGTCCACGGCCTGGATCGGGACAACCTGCGCCGGGGGTTGTTGAACATCATCTTCCCCGAGACGCGGGCCTATGCAGTCGGCATCAACGGGCTGTATATCAACCTCAAGGGCCGCGAGAAGTACGGTATCGTCGACCCGGCCGACAAGCGGCGGCTGATGGAGGAGCTGGTCGCCAAGCTCGAGCAGGTGCGCGACGAGGACGGTCACCGCGTCATCGAAAAGGTCTACATCACCGAGGACCTGTATCCCGACGCCGACCCGCGCATCGCGCCCGACCTGCTGATCGGCTACGAGCGCAACTACCGCGGCAGTTGGCGGACCGCCCTGGGCGGCATGGGGCGCAAGATCCTCGAGGACAACAAGGACCGCTGGAGCGGCGACCACTGCATCGCGCTCGACCTGGTGCCGGGCGTGATCCTCAGCAACGTCAAGCTCACGGTCGACGACCCCGAGCTGAGCGACCTGGGGCCGTCGGTACTGAGCCTGTTCGGAATCGACAGGCCGGACACCATGACCGGCCGGGTGATCTTCGGGCAGCGGGTGCCGCTGCCGGCTCCGGCGGACGGTGAGGTGGCCGCTGACCGGAAACGCAGTCAAGACGAGCAAGGGAGAGGGTAGATGTTCGGAGCGAAGGTCAAGATCGACAAGGATCTGCTGGAGCGCATCAAGGCCGTCTCTGACAAGGCGGGCTATTCGTCGGTCGACGAGTTCATTACGGCAGTGCTCGAGAAGGAACTGGCCAAGCTCGAAGACGCCGAGACCGACGAGCAGCTCGAAGAGCGTCTGCGCGGCCTGGGATATATCGAATAGGCCCCCAGGGGCACACGGCCGGGCGACGAGGCGGCGCCGCGGTTGGCGCGGGCCGCGGTGCAGACAGCCGCGTCGCAGGGCCGGCAGCATGCTGACACGAGGATTGGGTCGCGCGGTCTCGACCGGGTTTGCATGAACACACTCAACGCGGTGCTGGTCAAGGTGATCGGACTGGTCTTGGCGCCGTTGGCGTCATGGCCGGCCCAGGTGGCGCTGATAATCATCTCGCTGCTGGCGGGCGTGCTGGCGGCGATCGCGTTTCGCTATACGTCGCCTCAGCAGCGTCTGAAGCGCGTGGCCGACCAGGTGCGCGCCAGCCTGCTGGCCATCCGGCTGTTCAAAGACGACCTGCGCAGCATCTTCGCCGCCCAGGGCACGCTGTTCAAAGCCTCCGGCCTGCGGCTGATCTACTCGCTGCCGCCGCTGGCGGTGCTGATCGTGCCGTTCGTGCTGCTGATGGCCCAGCTCGCGATGTGGTACGAGTTCCAGCCGCTGACCGCCGGGCAGTCCGTGCTGGTCGAGGTGGTCGTGCGGCCCGACGCCTGGGACCAGAAATACAGCGATCTCAAGCTCGTCGCGCCCGAGCAGGTGACCGTCGACGGCCCGGTACGCGACGTCCAGCAACACACCATCACCTGGCGGCTGAGCGTGGCCGAGGCCCCGCCCAGCGACGTGCACACCCGACTGCTCTTCGAACACGGCGGGACCACCGTGGCCGAGAAGCAACTGGTGATCGGGGCCGACGCGGCCGTCGACCGGCTGGTATTCGTCTCGCCGGTGCGACCCGGACCCGATCCGTTCGACCGCCTGCTCTATCCCGGCGAGCCGGCTTTCGACGCGGCTTCGCCGATCCAGCGCATCGCCATCGACTATCCGCCGCGCGAGAACCGCGTCTTCGGCTGGCGGGTGCACTGGCTGGTCACGTTCCTGGTGGTTTCGATTCTGGGAGCTTTGGCGATCAAGCCGATCGTCAAGGTGCAGTTCTGACGCCGGCCGCCGGTCCGCCCTGCGGCTTCAGACCGGCGCTGCGGTCGGCATGAACCCCGCCCGCTGCAACAGGTTGCGCCGCGCCCGGCGTGTGAGCGCCAGCACGGCGGCCGCCAGCAGCAGTTGCGCCGCTACGCCGGCGACGGCCATCGGCGGGGCGGTCGCCGCCACGTACAGGGTCCCCAGCGGCGAGAAGGCCAGGATGTACATCGCCGGCGAATCGGACAGCCGCTCGAAGTTCCCCGCGGCCAGCGATGAGGCACCCGCCAGGATCAGTGGCCCGATCGTCAGGATGGCCACCAGCACGCCCGTTGCGGGGGCCACATTGCGGTCGCGGAGCTTGAGGAAGTAGGTCCAGCCGGTCACGGTGGTGAAGAACCCCAGCAGGCCCAGGCCGACGCCGAGGGAGCCGCCGACCAGATCCGGCGGAGCGACACCGGCCTTGCGCCAGGCCTGCAGCGGCGCCAGCGGGCACATCACTGCGCCCACCAGGACCACCAGCAGCGTGTAGAGCAGTGGCCAGAAGGCCAGCGGCAGACGCCGGCGCGCCGCCTGCGGCTGGCGGGCGTTCTTCAGGTCGAGCTCGGCGGCGGACACCCCGGCGGCCAGCAGCGGCACGAGTGCCGCGAAAACCAGCGCCCCGGCCGAGGCCAGCACCTGGGGGGCCACGAGGTCGTAGTTCGTGCCGGCCATACGCATCGTCGCCACCGACAGCTCGATCCCCAGTGCCAGCGTTACGCTGCACGCGATGACGAATGCGGCCCCCAGCGCGACGCCGAACGCCGGTCGCTCGGGATGACGGACCTTGCGACAGGCGGCGGCCAGGAATACCAGCACGAAGATGGTCTGCAGCAACGGGCCGAGCGCCTGGACGGCCTTGCCGGCGGGTACCGGTGCGCCGACGAAGAACGACGCGAAGGTGGCCACGTTGGTGATGCCGCTGACTATCGCAAAGCCCGGCAGGAACAGGACCAGCGCCCAGCCGCCGAAGATCATCACCAGCACGAACAGGGCCATGACGTTGGTCTTGGTGCGGGTCGAGAGCGCGATCAGCAACACCAGGCTGCACAGCAGCAGCGAAGCCAGCAGCAGCGGTATCTGGCCCAGGTACCAGCCGGCCAGAGCGTTCAGCGGCCCCAGCCGGGTGCCGCTGATCGACAGCGTGCCCAGCCAGCCGGTGAACACGCTGCCCAGCACGAGGGCCACCAGGTAGAGCAGCACGTATACCAGCGGTGGTCCGGTGAGATAGCCGATGACGATGCGCGTGTTGCTCAGCGGCGTGATCCAGTGCGATTGCAGCATGCCGTTGACGTGGTCGCGCTGGATGGCGCGATAGATGGCCGAGGGCGCCAGCAACAGCAGGAACAGCGCCTGTGCGCCGGTCATCAGGCCGGCCCAGGTGGTGACCAGTTGCCAGCGGTCGTCGGGGCGCTGGCCGCCCAGGTAGAAGGTCACCGTGGCCAGGGCCAGCACCAGTATGGCAAACCCCAGCGGGATGCCGATCAGCATCGCCCGGCGGCCGCCGATCCGCGTGTGCAACCAGAATATGGGGTTGAAGCGCATTTTCGTCAGTCCACTTGCCGGATGCCGGTGCGCAGGTAAGCCTGTTCGAGATCGGGGTCGAGTCGGCGGAATTCGCAGACCGGCAGCCCGGCCCGCAACAGGCGCGCCAGCAGCTCGGCCGCCGCCTCGGAGTCGCAGTCGTATTCGAGCGTCAGGCAGTCGCCGTCGAGCTTGAGCTGCGCGACGCGCCGGTCTTGGGCCAGCCCGGCCAGGCGCTGGGCCAGGTCGCCGACGCGTTGGGCGAGCTGCACGCGGTAGACCGCGCGTTGGGTGTCGTGATGGCCGGCCACCTCGGCCACCGTCCCGTACTTGAGCAGCCGTCCGTGGCCCATGATGGCCACGTGCGTGCAGTACTCGGCCAGGTCGGCCAGGATGTGCGAGGAGACGATGATCGCCTTGCCCTGGTCGCGCAGATCGGCCAGCAGTCGGCGGAACTCCACCCGCCCGGCCGGGTCGAGGCCGGCGGCCGGCTCGTCGAGCAGCACCACGTGCGGATCGGGCAGCAGCGTGCGCGCCACCGCCAGACGCTGGCGCATACCGCGCGACAGTCCGGCGATGCGCTCGTTTTTCTTGTCAGCCAGCCAGAGCTGTTCGAGCCAGTGGTCGATCCGCTCGGCTGCCAGGTTGGGGGGAAGGTCATAGCAGCGGGTGATGAACTCGAGGAACTCGACCACCGTCAGCGTGTCGTAGAGCGCCGGCGTATCGGGCGTGAAACCCAGGTGGCGGTTGACCGAGACGTCGGGGCCGTTGACCGGCTGGTCGAACAGCAGCACCCGGCCGGCGGTGGGAACCTGCAAGCCGGCCGCCGCCCGCAGGGTGGTGGTCTTGCCGGCGCCGTTGGGACCGATCAGGCCCAGCAGTTGGCCGGGGTGCAGCTCGAGCGAGAGCCGGTCGACCGCGACCAGCTCGCCGCGAAAGACCACCGTCAGGTTGTCGATCACCAGCAGCGGTGAACTCATCGGCGTGTTCCCGGTCTCGCTCGCAGGACGTCGCGCAGGTATCATCACGTGGGGCAACCGGGCGTGCAAGCGCAACCTGGCCCGAACGGAGCTTGCGACGTGCGATACGACGAGAACCTGGGTTTTGGCGGCATCTGGCTGGCACCGGCGTTTTTCGGCCTGGTGCTGGTGCTTTTCGGCGTGCTCATCTTCGTGGTGCCGCGGCTGCTCGAGCTGCTGGTGGCCTCGGTGCTGGTTCTTTGTGGCCTGGCGCTGCTGGCACTGGCCTGGGCCATGCGGGGACGCATCGTCTATCGCCGCATCGACGACGAGCTCGACGAAATGCTGTAGAACCGCGGCCCGTGGCCCGTCGCCCGGCGGGCCGTGTCCACCCTACTTGTCCAGCGCTTCGAGGATCCAGCAGTCCAGGATGGTCGTGCGGCTGCATTCGATGGTCAGCACCGTGACCGGCTCGCTGATCTCGAGCTCACCGACGCGATAGATGCCGTCGCGGCGACGGGTGTACTGGACCGTCCCCACCTCGCGGCCGTCAGCGGTGCGGACCACGATGGTGCCGAACGAACGGCCCGGCACGCTGCGCAGCTTGAGCAGGTAGCGCCCCGGCTGCGACCACGGCAGCTCGACCTCGACCTTCTTCTGGCCTTTGATACGAGCCGCGGCCCGGCCCGAGAGCTCGACGCCGCGGACGTACTTCTGGCGATAAACGCTGCCGAAGTCGGGCGTGGTGATGTGCCCTTCGATCTCGACCGCACCGGGAATCCGCAGCCCGGGCACTTCGAGCTTCTCGCGCGACAGCGGTTCGTACGATGTCTGCGCGTTGGGCTGGGCATACCAGAAAGCCGTCACGGCGTAGTAGACGTCGCGGGCCTTGTCGTATTGCCAGTTCTCGAGTGCCACGGCGATGCCGTCCTGAAACGCCACCGCGTCGGGCACGAACCAGCGGTACACGGAGTTCTTGCCTACCCGATTGACCAGCGTAGCGCCGTGCAGCGCCCGCTCGGCGGGGATCAGGCCGCGCACGTTGCCGAACAGCCCGTGCGTGCTGGTGCCCGCGATCGACGGGAACGCCTCGTCGCCCAGCCAGATCTTGTGGTCGCCCTCGCCCCACCATTGCGGCCGCGGGCAGTCCACGTTGAGCGTCAGGCCCACCAGGTAGCCCCGCCCGCTGCTCTGCAGGACCGGAATGTCGAACACCTTGCAGGGGTCCTGCACCCACATGTGCGCGCGGAAACGCAACGCCTGCCGCGCCGGCGGGCGCAGATCGACCCGCAGGATCAGCATCAGCCCCAGCTTGACGCCGCGCTCGTTCTCGTTGGCTATCTCGATGCGGGCCGACCTGGCGAACGGCATCGGGAAGTAGTTGTACATGAACCAGCCTTCGGTGGCGTACTGCCCGGGCATGGTGGTGCCCAGGTTGGTACCCATCGGCAGGCTGTTGTACGGATTGCGGCCGAAACCGGTTCCGAAAAACGCCGGCAGCGGCAGCTCGACATCGGGCACCTGCGAGTCGTCCCACCAGATGCGCAGCACGCAATTGTGCAAGGCGTAGATCGCGCGTGGCTCGGCCCGGTCAGTCAGGGCCACCTGGAAGCTGCGGATGGTTCCCGGTCGGTCGATGGTCCAGGTGAGCTTGTCGCCGGGCTTGAGTTCGGCCCACGTCCCCTGCGGGCTGGTGCCCCGCGGCCCGAAGATCCGCCGACGGTCCAGCCCGTGCTTGAACATGCGCACCACGCGCTCGATCGCCTCGGCGGCGCGCTCGTCGAGCTCGGTGGTGAAGGTCTGCACGCGCGCGGATGGCGCGAAGGTGGCATAATCGATCTGGTATTCGCCGGTGAATCCCTGCATCCACACGCGGCAGCTCTTGGCAAAACCGATCGGGAAGTA
>CAZRSM010000149.1:0-2452 GCA_964602755.1 uncultured Planctomycetales bacterium | reverse complement strand
CGCGCCAGGCCTGGGGCCGGATCCTCAATCGCATTCTGCGCAAGATCGAAGCGTACCACGCCCACCGGGTAATCCGGACACTGGTACACTTCGATCTTGCGCAGAATGCGATTGAGGATCCGGCCCCAGGCCTGGCGCGGCAGGATGGTCTTGTTGCCCCAGAGCTGGTTGGGACGGTCCGGCACGTCGATGACCTGGTTCCTGCCGTACACCAGGCCGACCTCGCCGTGCCAGCCCAGGTAGCCCAGCAGGGCCGTGGCGTAGATGTGGTACTCGTCGACCCCGAGTGCGGTGGCAAACTGGATGCCGCGCGGGAGGTACTGCTTGTTGTCGGCGGCGTACAGCTCGGCGGCCTGCCCCTGGGCGCGCAACTGGGTGCCGCACTTGAGCTGCCGGGCCTGCTTCTTGGCACGTTGCAGCGAGGGAAGCAGCAGGCTGATCAGCAGCCCGATGATTGCCACGACCACCAGCAGCTCTATCAGTGTAAAGCCGGGCAGTCGCCGATTGCCCTCAGCACGACTTACGTTCATTTTCAACCTCCAATAATCCAAGCCTGGGCCATCCAATAACGATCGTATTAGTCACTAACCATAACGGCTAACAGTCCGGCGGGATCCCACTGCAGGCTGCCGCTGTCCAGACTGATGGCGTTGTAGCTGTAGGGGATGCCTATCGCGCTGGTGACGTAGTCCAGCGGGCTGTCTCCCGCCTGCTCCTCCTCGTTGCGGATCTCCCCCACCGGGAAATCGGGGCACTGGTACACTTCGATCTTGCGGAGGATACTATTGAGTATCCGGGCCCAGGACTGCGACGGGAGCACGCCGCGCCGCCCCCACAGGGCGCCGGGCCGGTCGGGCACGTCGATGGTGGCGTTGGCCCGGTACTGCAACTGGACTTCGCCGTGCCACCCGAGATAGCCCAGCAGCGACGTGGCGTAGATCGCGTACTCCCCCGCCCCGAGCTCGCCCTGGATACCGCGCGGGACGTAGTCGTCGTTGTCGGCGGCGTAGAGGTTGGCGGCCTGTCCCTGGGCCCGCAGGTGCGTCGCGCACTTGAGCTGGCGGGCCTGCTTCTTGGCGCGCTGCAGCGACGGCAGCAGCAGGCTGATCAGCAGGCCGATGATGGCCACCACCACCAGCAGCTCTATCAGCGTGAAGCCGCGCCGGGCTGTTTTCTCAGTGCCGCTCGAGCCCATCCGGGGGAACCTCCTGCGCGGTCTGGGTGCCACACTTGGGGCAGGCCGACGGCGGCCTGCCCGCGCTGCCGGCGAAATCGACCAGCGGATACACCGTGCCGCACTTGGCGCACTTCACCGCCCGCCAGACCGCCTGGGCACCGCAGTAGTAACACTTGGCCGGCTGCTCGCCCAGCTCGGTTATGTACACCTTACCGCACTCCGCGCAGGCCACCGGCGCGGTATGTGCCACCGTCGCCCCCGGCTCCGGCTGGCCCTTGTAGTACGACGTCAGGTACATGCCGCTGGCAAGAAGCAGTACGACGACCACGATGCCCATAATGGCGTTCTTGCTCATGTGGTTTGGACTCCCAGCGTGCCACGATGCCGCCGCCTCCCCGCGCGGCATTCTCACTTAAGCATAGCAGCCAGGCCGAAACAATCAACCGTTCCAGGTGACGATAATCCGTCTCTTTGCCTGGCCGCGCGAGCGGATGGCCAACGAACGATGGACGGTCGCCGCTCGCTGCACGTCATGGCTACAGACCCGTGCCCGGGCAAAAAAAGGCGTGCGGCACCCTTTGGGTATTGGCGCGGTCTGAGGGTGCCGCAGCGAGTGGAAGCAACATTTTGTCGGACAAGAACTTACGGGGCACAGGCAGCACGTTCGCCTACGCCCGCATGGTATTCTCGCTATAAGTCAGTATACCGCCTCGGCCCGGGCTTTCAACCGCAATCGAGCGATAATCCGCCAATTTTTTCTCCCGCTCCGGTCGCAGCTCAGTGCGGTCGGTGCGCCAGGATGACGGTGATGTCGTCGGGCTGCGTGCCCGATTCCGTGAACGTCTGCAGGTCGTGCAGCATCTCCTTGAGCATGTTGCTGGCAAGCTGCCCGAAGCCATCGCACAGGATGTTCACGAAGCGGTCCTCGCCGAAGATCTCGCCCCGGCTGTTTCGTGCCTTGGCCACGCCGGCGGTGAACAGCGCCAACGTCTCGCCGGGCGCGAGGCGCTCGGGGTAGAGGCTGTAGGTCGCACCGCGCGCCGTTGCCAGCGGCGGCGTTGGCTCGGGGGTGCCCAGGAAACGCTCCTCCCCGCGGGCCGAGATGATGTAAGCCCCCATCTGGCCGGCACGCGCGTAGCGCATCTGACCGGTGGGCGGCTCGATGACCCCCACGAAGCAGTCCAGCGGATGGTCCTGCTGACCGTCGTAGAGCAGCGCGTTGAGCGTCTTGAGGAACAGGTGCGGAGCGTCGAGGTGCATGGCCGCCACGCGAAA
>CAZRSM010000148.1:0-12107 GCA_964602755.1 uncultured Planctomycetales bacterium | reverse complement strand
CGGTCGGGGTCGTGCTCGTGGCGGTTGACGCCCTTGAGCTTGACGCTCACGCCGTTGACAAGCAACTGGCGGTCTTTGATCTCGACCTTGCGGAAACCGACGCGGCAGGTCTGCACCTCGACCACCTCGCCGGATTCGTTCCTGAGCACCAGTACCAGGCGATACAGGTTGGGCTGCTCGCACGACCACAGCGCCGGCGACTCGACCGCGACCCGCACTTGCGGCGTGACCTCCTGGCCGGCGTCGAGCTCCGAGACGGAAACCGTCGCCAGCGGGCCGCCGGAGACCGGCTTGCCCTGCGGATCGAACAGGTGAACCTCGATCGACCGCTCGCCGGCGGCCTGCGCGCCGTAGTTCCGCAGCCAGACGCGCACGTTGAGCGTCGCGTCGCGGTAGTGCTCGTCGAGGTCGGGCAGCGCGAAGAAGTCGCGCATGTGGACGCTCGGCGTGCTGAACAGATAGACGTCGCGGTAGATGCCGCTCAGCCGCCAGAAGTCCTGGTCTTCCAGGTAGCTGCCGTCGCTCCAGCGGTAGACCTCGACCGCCAGCGTGTTCTCACCGGGTTGCAGATAGCGCGTGACGTTGAACTCCGCCGGCGTCATGCTGCCCTGGCTGTAGCCCACCTCGCGGCCGTTGACCCACACGTACATGGCGCTCTTGACGCCGTCGAAGTGCAGGAACACCTCGCGTCCGTTCCACGCCTCGGGGATGGTAAACGTGCGGCGGTACGAGCCGACCGGGTTGGGCAGTCTGGCCTTGGTCCAGTCGTCGGGCACGGCGCCCATTACGCGCGGCGGGTCTTTCCTGAACGGGTAGGTCACGTTGGTATAGATCGGCACGCCGTAGCCCTGCATCTGCCAGTTGCTCGGCACGTCGATCGTGTCCCAGCCGCCGACGTCGAAGTCGGGCTTGTAGAACCCGGCCGGCCGCTGCTCGGGCGCCGCGACCCAGTTGAACCGCCACTTGCCGTTGAGCGAGCGGAAGAACGGCGACGCCTCGCGCACGTCGGCCAGGGCCTGCTCGATGGTGGCATACGGCGTCAGCGTGCAGTGGGCCGGCTCCTTGTTGCGGCCGATGATCTGCGGGTTTTCCCAGTCGGGCGGCTGGGCGGCAGCGCCCGCCAGTAACAGCAGGGGCCAGATGCCGCCAGAAAACAGGATGCGCGTGCGCATGGGTCGCTCGTCTCCAGGTCGCGGCTTTTGGGCAGCAGCGGCAGCCGACCTGCCGCGCGGCACAGCCGCTGGCTGCTCAGTCTAACGCGCCGGCGGCTTTTCGCTCGACTTTCGCGGCGTGCCGGCAGTCCCTATCATGCCGACTGGCAGAGCCATGCCCGCGTCGGCGGGAGCTCGGCCCGCGCCCGCCGCGCCGCAGATCTGCAGTTCGTCACGACAGGAGGGCCCGCGTTGACACTGACCGCTTTCGACGTGATCACGTTCGCCGCGTTCATCATCGTGGTGGTGGCGATCTCGCTGTACGCCTCGCGCCGCGAGGAGAGTTCGGAAGACTACTTCCTGGCCGGGCGCAAGCTGACCTGGTGGCTGATCGGCTTCTCGCTGATCGCTTCGAACATCTCGACCGAGCACTTCGTGGGCATGGCGGGGCAGGCCTTCGGGCGCGTGGGGCTGGCCATCGCCAGTTACGAGTGGATGAGCGCCATCACGCTGGTGATCGTGGCCTGGTGGCTGCTGCCCAAGTTCCTGCGCAGCGGCATCTACACCATGCCGGAGTTCCTGGAATACCGCTACGACACCGGCACGCGCACCATCATGGCGGTCTACCTGATGGTGCTCTACGTGGTAGCCCTGCTGGCGACGGTGCTCTACAGCGGTGCGCAGGGACTCAACGGCATCTTCCACTTTCCCGAAATGCTCCAGCAGCGCTACGGCCTGGACCCCCAGCGGGCCGCCAGCCTGGCCACGCTGATCGGCATCTGGTCGATCGGCATCATCGCCGCGATCTACACCATCTACGGCGGCCTCAAGGCGGTGGTCTGGTCGGACCTGATCCAGGGCGGGGCCTTGCTGGCCGGCGGAGCGATCGTGCTTTATCTGGCCCTCAAGCTCACCGGCGGCGGAACGCTGGGCGCCAGCGGCGGCGTGGTCGGCGGCAGCCTGATCGAAGGCTGGAACACCTTCCGCCAGAACAGCGCCGACAAGCTGCACGTCATATTGCCGTGGAACGATCCTGACGTGCCGTGGCTGGCGGTCTTCGTCGGCGGGCTGTGGATCCCCAACCTGTTCTACTGGGGCCTCAACCAGTTCATCACGCAGCGAACGCTGGGTGCCCGCAGCCTGGCCCAGGGGCAGCGCGGCATCTTCCTGGCCTGCGTCTTCAAGCTGGCCATCCCCTTCATCATCGTGATGCCCGGCATCATGGCCTTCGAGCTGTTCGGTGAGCAGATCATGCAACTGGCCGGCAACGATCTCAGCAAGGCCGGCGAGCTGGCCTACCCGCACATGATCGCCACCATCATGCCGCCCATGCTGCGGGGCGTGATGCTGGCGGCCCTGGCCGGGGCGGTAATGAGCACGTTCAACTCGGGTATCAACTCGGCCGCGACCATCTTCACCATCGACATCTACAAGAAGTACGTCTCCCCGCAGGCCGACACGCGCCGCGAGGTCTTCATCGGACGGGTGGTCACGGCCCTGATCGCGCTGGCCGCCTGCCTGATCGCTCCCCTGCCGGGCAAGTTCCAGGGCGTCTTCAACTACATCCAGGAGATCTGGGGCTTCATCTCGCCGGGGATCGTGGCGGCCTTCCTGGTCGGCATCGTGGTGCGCCGGGCGCCGACGGCCGCCGGCAAGGCGGCCCTGCTGGTCGGGCCGCTGCTGTACGGGTGCCTGCGCGTGCCCAAGTGGGTCATGGAGGCCACCTGCAACCTCCGGCTCGAGGTGCTCGCCGACGGCTCGACGCGCGTGATGCAGAAACTCACGGGCGGCGGGGAGCAGGTCGTCACCGGGCGGCTGGCCGATATCTACGGCTTTTTCGCCATGTCGTTTCTGCACCACATGTTCATGGTCTTCGCGGCCCTGGTGGTGATGATGCTGGTGATGACCCGGCTGCGGCCCCGGCCCGAGCCGGTCACCTATCCCACCTCGCAGATCGACACCCGCGTGCCGGCCAGCAACTACGTGATCGGCACGCTGATCTGCCTGGCCACCATCGGGCTGTACGTGGTGTTCCGCTGAGCGTCGCCTGCGCCGGCCTCCCGGCACGCGTCACTCGTGGCGGACGGCGCCCAGCGTGCTGATGTCGGCGGCGAAATGCCGGGCGGCATCAGCGATCGCACGCATCCAGGCGGCCCGCTCCGCCGCGGCGAGGTCGGCCTGCTCGAAAGCGTAGATCACGGACCGCGACGCGTTGACGACCGCCGAGCCGGCTTGCGGCAGGAAGCACGCCTGGCAATCGGCAGCCGTGGCGCCCTGGGCTCCGTAGCCGGGCACGAGCCAGGGCGTGTGCGGCATCCGGTTGCGCAGCGCCCGCGTGCTGGCGGCGTCCTTGGCGGCCACCACCGCCCCGACGCACGACAGCCCGCACTCGCCGATCAGCTCGGGGGCCGCCCCCCAGCGGTCGACCAGCTCGGCCATCTTCTGATAGAAACGCTGGTCGCCGCCGAACTCGTGCACCTCGTCGGCGCCGGGGTCGGACGGTCGCACCAGCACGTAGAGTCCGCGACCGGCCTCGCGGGCCAGCTCGACGAAGGGTGCCACCGCTCCCGCCCCGAGATAGCCGGCCAGCGTGACCGCATCGGGCACCGCCGGCTCGTTATCGCCCGGCTCGGCCGCCAGGTGCGCGCGGGCATACAACCGCGCCGTCGAGCCGATGTCGCCGCGCTTGATGTCAGCGATCACCAGCAGGCCGGCCTGCTGCGCCCGGCGGATGGTGCGCCGGTAAGCGGCCAGCCCGTGCTCGTGATAGACCTCGAAGAACGCAATGTTGATCTTGACCGCCGGCACGATGTCGGCCACGGCCTCGATCACGCCGGCGGCGAAGCGCTCGAGCGCCTCGGCCGCGGTCGGCGGCGTGTCGGCCGAGGCGCGCAACTCCGCCGGCAGGCGCTCGAGCACCGGGTCGATGCCGACCACGGCGGCAGTTCCGCGCCGTTCGACGGCGCGGGCCAGTCGGTCGGGGAATGCTGCGGTGCGGTCGGCCACTTCAGGGAGTCTCCCGTGCGGCGGCGGAGTGCGGCTGCCGACGGGCGGCGCCGTCACCACCAGGCGTCGACGTCGTCATCATCGTCGTCGTCGAAGCCGTTGTCGTAGCCCATGGGAGGCACGTCCTCGATCTCGTCTTCGTCGTCGAGGCCCAGGTCGTCGTCGAAGTCGTCGTCGAGGTCGTCCTCGTCATCGTCGTCGTCGAAGGGGCTGTCGTCGTCGAGGTCGGCCTCGGGCTCTTCGATGTCGGGCACCAGGGCGTCGTCCACCTCGTTCTCGTCAGCATCGACCTCGACGCCCAGTTCCTCGTCATCCCCAACCGCGTCGCCCAGCCCGTCATCGACCTCGGTGGTATCCGGCTCGTCGAGCAGGATGGGGACCGCGACGCCCGGCACCAGGCCGCCGCCGGTCTGGGTCTGTTCGACCAGCTCCTCGGCGGATTCGGGGCGGTTGTTCTTCTTGGGCGACTCGGACGAGCTGGTAACGGTCCTGGTAGTCTTGCGGGTGGTCTTGGCGGCGGCCTTCTTGCTGGTGCTTCTCTTGCTGGTGGACTTGGCGCCGCTCTTCTTGGCCGACCTGCTGCTCGTGGCCCGGGCAGTGCCCTTGGTGGTCTTTTTCCTGGTGGCGCGCTTCTTGACGGTGGTCTTCGACCGGCCACCGGCGCAGCTCTTCTTGGTGGTAGACTTCCTGGCGGCCTTGGTGGCTTTCCTGGTCTTCTTGGCCGTCTTGGTCGCAGTCGCCTTCTTTTGCCTGGCCATGCCTGATCCTCGCTACGTTTTCAACGAGTAGACATTCGCGCAGACGCCGCCGGCCCGGACGGGCCGACGCGGTCGGTCCCACGGATTTTAGTGAGCTCGCCGGTCGACCGACACGCCCTGTTCGCGCCGGGCCGTCGAGCCAGCGGGGATTATGCCGTCAAGGTCCCCGGTGCACAACCAAATTGTTGCGGCTGCCCGGCTTAGTGCCCGGCACCCGGGCGGGCGCCCCGTCGAGCCGCAGCCCGCGACGCTGCCGGTGGCCCGGGCCGCAAAGTCGACCCCGCGGGCGGGACTCCGTTGAACCGGCCCCGGTTCGGCGGTTAGGATGGGGCGCAGGGCGGCCGGCAGCTGGCCGCCAAGCGGCGCCCGTAGCTCAGCAGGACAGAGCAACGGTTTCCTAAACCGTAGGTCGCAGGTTCGAATCCTGCCGGGCGCGTCGAAGCAGGTCAGGCCTCCGGCGATGCCTGGATAACTCGCGTCGCCACCGTCAGTTGCGAGACAAAGCCCGCGTCGCTGCCGGGTGGAACCAGGTCAGCGTCAAGGCGCCGGCCAGGCGCGGCTGGCAGGCGGCCAGGTCCTGGACCAGCAGGCCGGAACTGGTGACAACCGGGAACTCCCCGGCGCCCGGCCCGCTCGTTCGTCGATCGGCCGCAGGCCGGTGCCGTTCAGCCGAAGAAGTCGGCCATCCACAGGATGCCCAGCACGATCGCCGCCAGCAGCGAGAAGAACAGCAGCGCCGGCACCAGGTCGCGGCCCTGCTGACTGACCGCCGTACCCGGCTCGGTCGGCGAACCGCTGGTCGGGGGCGAATGCGGCATGTCGGAAGACCGTTGGTTACTCGACATCGAACACCTCCGTACAACCATGCGCGCGTCGGCTGACGAACCGGCACGAGGTACCGGTCGGTGGCCGTCGCGCTTCTACAGACTCGGCTCACATGGCCGAAGTGCGCATCTCCATCGGTTGCTTGAGCAGCCAGAGGCTCAGCACGCTGAAAGCGATCATGCCGGCCAGCATCGGCCACTGGCCGCGGGTTGCGGCCCGCCGGTCGCTGAACAGGCGGCGCGTGATGCGGTTGGCGGCCCAGAGGCTGTAGACGTGTCCCACGCCAACCAGGACCACCTGCAGGACCCACAAGGTGTCCAGCGAAACCAACGGGGGCACGACCCGGCCGGCCGTGCCGAAGAGGTTCCACCCCCAGCCGAACGGATCGCTGATCAGGGCCAGCACCTTCTGGCCCTCCATCAGGAGATGCTCAAGATTGTGCGCCAGGTGATAGAACAGCGCAATCGGCAAGACGCAGTAGGCGTAGCGAATGAAGTAGTCGCCGTAGGTGAGTGGCCGACCGGCCACGCCGCCCGCGTCGGCCGGCAGCGTGTTGCGGCCCCCGCCGCTGAGCGCGAACGAGAGCCACGCCAGCGCGGCGTACACCACGATCGGCAGGACAGTCAGCGCGGCCATGCCGACAGAGAAGGCGATCATGCGGCCGCCGGGCAGGGCCCGTTCGATGGCGGCGATGGCCTGGGCCCAGACGGGTGTCATGGTCAGGCCGTGGAAGCCCGTCAGCGAAAGCATCAGCAGTGCCAGATAGGCCTCGTCGCGCCGTGGTCGGCGGGCGATCTTGAGATCTTCGCCCCAGGGCCGCAGGTTGACCGCCAGGTTGTCGTGCGGACAGGCCTGGAGGCACTCGCAGCACTGGATGCAATAGGTGTTTGACTGCATCTTGCCGGGGTATTCGAACGTCGGGCAGCCGTAGGCCGACCGGCTGCCGCGGACGCACTCCTTGCTGCGGCAGGCCCGGCAGACGTCGTCGCGCCGCCGGCGGATCTCGACGCCGGAGAACATGGCATACAGGCCGCTGATGCGCCCCACCAGACAGCCATAGCGGCAGAAGCTCTTGCGCTCGAACAGGAAGGCCGAGACGAACGCCAGGGCCAGCATCAGCAGCGCCAGATAGGCGGTAACGACCGGCTTCATGGTTACGCCGAAGCCCAGTTCGATCCACGTGAGCCCGACGAAGAGGATGGTGGCCAGCCAGATGTTGCGGGCCACGCGCGGCCAGGGCAGATTGAGGCCCAGGCCCTGGTCCTTCTTCTTCCAGAGGCTCAGCTTTTCGGCCCAGCCGGCCAGGGCGTCCCACGGACACATGTAGCACCAGGCCTTGCCGGCGAACATGATCAGAACCACCAGCCCGCCCCACCACACCGTCCAGGTCAGCAGCGGAGCGATATTGACCCCGGGGTTCTGGTTGCCGAACAGGCCGGCGGCGATGATGAGCACGAACAGGGCCACCATCAGCGCCTGCGTCGCAAAGCGGAAAACGCGCGAGCACAGCAGTCGCTTGACAAAGCCCAGGCGCAGCAGGTCGATCCGATCAGACGGGCGCGGGGCCGCGCCGCTGGCGGGAGCGGTCGCGGCCGGCGGTCCGGGCAGCGCCACCGCGGACGCCGAGCGGGCCGCGGCGCGCCGGCGGGCCAGCGGCATCTGCCGGCGCAGCACGCCCACGCCTTCGAACATCATGAACGAGACCAGCAACACCAGCGCGATCGAGACGTAGTAGAGCCAGTCGGGGATGCCCCACATGCGGTGCATGAAGAAGCTGGCGGGATCGGCCTTGAACTGGCGGCGGTGCTCCTCGGAGCACAGGTAGTAGGTCTTGCCCAGGTACGTGGCCGGCAAGGCCCCCGCCGCGCTGAGCGGCAGGTTGCACACCATGCAGCGCTGCGTCAGGAAGGCGGCCGGATCGGCGGCGAACTGCTCGCGACAGCGCCGCGTGCAGAAGTAGAAGGTGCGGCCCTCGTAGCGGTACTGGATGCCCCAGGCGGCGTTGACGTCCATCTTGCAGACCGGATCGATCAGCCGGCCGTCCGCGTGCCCGGAGGGCGCCGCAGCGCCGGGCCGCTCGGGCGACTTATCGCAGCACGAGTCGCCCGCCGCGCCGGCGGCCAGACGCTGCCGATAGCGCTGGCGGCAATGATCGCAGCAGAAGCGGCGCAGCACGCCGTCGATCGTCTCCGCCACCCCGCCGTCGGGTTCCAGCGTCATGCCGCAATCGGCGCAGCGCGGCGCGTCGGCCGCGGCCGGTTGCCCGGCGGTGGTAGCGGGCCGTTCGGCGGGCGGAGCGGTGACGTCGGCGGGCGGCGCGGCGCGCAGATTCGACCAGCAGACGCCGGCCGCCATGGCGCCGAACAGCAGGTACGGGAATGCGATCCTCAGGTGCCTCACGAGTCGATCTCCACGCCAGGGTACTCGGTCATGCTGGCGCCGCGGGCTCCGCACTGTACAGCTCGTAGTGGATGGACCCGGCCACGAAGGGCATCGCCGACGCCAGGCGGGTGTATTCCGGGTCGCTGTGCTCGGCCGCGTACTCGCGTTCGTAGTCGGCCAGGGTCTTGTAGCGCAACAGCAGGGCCACGCTGTTCATCGGCCCGGACATGCCGTAGAGCACCTCCGGCACCGCCATGCCCTGCTGCGCGCGGTAGCGGGCGAACTCGCCGGCGGCCTGCCGAAAGTCCCCCAGCCGTCCGTGCTCCACGATCCCGCGTACGATCAACGCAACCGGCATGGGCTGCCTCCTCTTACGCACCGACCCGGCCGGGCGTCGCCACAGCGGCGGCGGCCCGGCGGGCCCGCTTGATCCTGATGGCCCGCACCACGACCAGGAACACCACCAGCCCGCACCCGGCGGCGATCAGCACCGACGCGGTCGCCGACGGCTGGCCGGCGATCACCATGAAGGGGATCGTTTCGGGCTGGCCCTCGACATCGAGGGTCAGCTCGACCACGAACTCGCCGTCCTGCGGGAAGGTGACCGCCAGCTTGTGCGGCACCTCGAAAGGCTGCACCAGCGTGGCCGGCAGGATTTCGCGGTTGTCGCCGAAGGTGAAGGTCTGCAACACGCGCACGGTGATCGGCTTCTCGTAAGGCTGACCGGTCTCGCGGTTCTTGATGTAGAAGGCCAGGTTGGCGGTCTCGCCCGGCACGGGCGTGCCCGGATAGCAGGTCAGCAGCACGTCGTAGGGGCCGGTCGTGGCCGGGTACTCGAGCGTCGGCGCCTGGGGATAGTTCTCGGAATAGGAGTAATGCGGCAAGCCGAGGATGTGGTGGCCGCGGGCGTCGCCGGTAAGCGTCAGCGCCAGCAGCACGGCCCCCAGCACCTTGAGCCGACCCGTGCGGCGGCTGCCCAGGCCCACTGGCCGCACAGGCAGCCCGGACGGGCGCCGCGGCAAGCCCAGCGTGTATCGCAACGCACCGTCCGGACAATGTCGTATGCAGACGCCGCAATTGTCGCACTCGATCGATTCGGACTCCAGCACGGGATTGAGGCCCGGTTCGCAGACCGGCTCGCACTCGCGACAACCGCTGCACCGGCCGGCGTCCAGACGCACGCGCAGCACGCGCGGCCAGCCCAGCACGGCGTAGAGTGCCCCGCCGGGGCACATGGTGCGGCACCACCAGCGCGGCGAGACGAACAGCTCGAACAGCACGATCGCCGCCAGCAGCACCAGCATGCCGGTGAGCGCCGTGCCGAAGATCCAGGCGTGCACCACGCGGCTGAGCACGGCCGGAGGATAGACCAAGGCGAAGATCGGCGCACCGACGGCCGCCACCACCGCCAGACCGGCGAGCAGCAACAGGTACTTGTTGCGATGCGAGAAATGCACCTCGGCCGGTCGCAGCTCGGCCAGGCGCAGCAGCTTGCGCAGTTTGCCGGCCAGTTCGAAGAGCAGCCCGGCCGGGCAGATCCAGCTGCAGAAGACGCGCCCCAGCAGCAGCGTCACCACCACCGGAATGGCGACCGACACCAGCAGCGGCCGGTAGACGGTGTGGGCCGCGGCGCTCATCTCGACGGCGGCCAGCGGATCGGTCAGGTCGACGCCGGCGATGCGCATCGACCAGACGGTGCCTTTGTAGCCGTCGAGGAAGGCCTGGGGATCGGACAGGCCGGCCACGTAGCGGTCGATGCGGCCCAGCAGGGCGCCCTTCCAGGTGCGCGTCAGCTCCAGATCGTCGAGCGCCCGGGCGGCGCGGTAGTGGGCATACAGACTCAGCAACACCACGGCCAGCATCAGTCCGCAGACCGACAGTTGCACGGCCCGCCGCAGCGTCTGGAGGCCAAGATGTCGCAACTGATGGGCTTTCATGGTCGGCTTCTCGTGCTCCTGGTCGGCCCGCAGTGCAGCGGGTCAGGTCCACCCGCGGGTCGGCACGACCCGAATGGCCGGCTCGCCCCGTACCATCACGCGACAGATCTCCTCGCACATGCCGCAGCCGATGCACTGGTCCGGGAATACCTGAGGCGCCAGGAACGCCCCGGGCTCGAGCCTGATGGCCTCCCCGCGCACCGGGCAGAACATGTAGCATTCGCCGCACGGCCCGCGGCGTTCGGTCGGCGCCTCCGATTCGGTCGGCTGGCGCCCCAGTTCCATCATCATGGCCTGCTCGTCGCGGATGCGTTTGGCCTTGTGCGACAGGCACAGATCGACGCGCAGCTCGACGCTGCCCATGCGTATCTCGCGTTTCTGCTCCAGCGTCATGGGCACCAGCGCCCCGCTCGGACAGACCTGCGTGCATTTCATGCACGGCTCGCAGGCCTTGATCGCCGGATCGACATACGGCGTGTGATAGTGTTTGCCGGCCTGCTCGGTGAAGAACTGGATGGCGCCGGGTTCGCACGCGTCCTGACAGCGATAGCAGCGGATGCAGGCCGCCAGGAAGGCGTCGTCGGGCTCGAGCGCCCCCGGCGGGCGGATCAGCCGCAGGCGCCCGGCCGCTGCGGGAGGAGCGCCGTGGCCCGCGGCGGCCGTTTCCGGCGCCCTGCGGGTGGCGGGGTACCGCGGCTGGCGGTTGCCCAGCAGGCACTGGCCGGCCAGGACGGCGGCTCCCATGCCCACCGCCGAGGCTCCGGCCCGCAACAGGCCGCGCAGCATGTCGCGCCGTTCGGACTTCATGTCGTCGCCCCCCGGGGCCGCACCCGGACGGCGTGCGGATAGCGGATGCAGGCGCGCTCACAGGCCCCGCAGCCGATGCAGGCCTCGGCCACCACTTCGGGCCGCTCCCACATCCCCAGCCTGATAGCCACGCCCGGCAGCGGGCAGGCCCGCGCGCAGGCCCCGCAGCTCCAGCCGTTGTACGAATAGCACAGCGCCAGGTCGATCTCGGCGGTGCCCATCGCCACGCGGCGCCGGATCTCGTCGGGATCCTTGCGGATGCGCTGCAAGGCGCCGGTGGGACAGGCCGCCGTGCACTTGAGGTAGTCGCCTTCGATGCCGTTGCACAGCATGCAGGCTTGTCGGCGGGCCTTGATCAGCGGGGTAAGCCGGGCGGCCGGAGCGCAGCTTTCGTCGGCCGGCAGGATGGCGTTGTTGGGGCAGGCGTCGGCGCAGCGCTGGCAGCGGATGCAGCGTGCCAGGAACTCGTCTTCGGGCAGTGCTCCCGGCGGGCGCAGCGGCTGTTGCTGCGGCGCGTGGGCGGCGCCGGCGCGCGGCTGGCCGGGCCACAGGGCCGCCAACTGGCCCAGACCCAGCGCACCCAGTCCGGTCACTGCGCAGTTCTTGATGAATTCGCGCCGATCCATGCCAACTCCAATTGGGGCGCGAGCGGGCGTGCCTCGCCTGCACCGCCCGCCCGCACCGTCGGCACCAGCGTCGCCCGTGCTGGTCAGATCTTCTCGATCCGCGCCGCCGACTTCTTGTAGTCCACCTGTCCGCTGACGGGGTCCCAGGCGCGGTGGCTGACGGCGTTCACCAGCCACTTGTTCTTGCGCGGGTCGGCGCTGTCGGCCACCGACAGGTTCCAGGGGCTGAACAGCATGCCGGGCGGTACCTCGCTGCGGGCCGGGCGGATCATGCTGCCGGTCCCCACCGAGACACGGGCCTCGTAGCTGCCCCGCCGCGTGACCAGCCGCACCTTCTCGCCGTCACGCAGGCCGAAGCGTTTGGCGTCCTCGGCGTTGACCTCGACGTACTGCTCGGGCACGAGCTTGAGGGTCGTGGCCCCGCGGATGGTCTTGGCGGTATGGAAGTGCTCGTAGACGATGCCCAGCGCCAGGTAGAAGGGGTACTTGTCCTCGCGCTTGTGGTCTTCGAGCGTCCTGGACTCGTCGGCGTAGACGTCCAGGTCGGCCAGTTCGGGCAGCAGGCCGTAGTCGCGGGCCTGTTCGAGCAGGCTCTTGCGGCCTTCCTTCTTGGCC
>CAZRSM010000147.1:0-2330 GCA_964602755.1 uncultured Planctomycetales bacterium | reverse complement strand
ATCCTCTCAGGGCTGAACTTTTATTCCGTATGATCTCGCTCATCGGCGGATCAGCGTTGTGTGGGGCGGCTTCGGTGCTTGCCCATCGAATTTTCATTCCGCATGGCCCCACATGCTGACCTTCATTTTAGGAGACTATCTCAGCCTGTTCAGGATTTCTGTGTCTCTTGAGCCGCGCTGACCGGTCTGCGCTTCTGGATTTAAGCGATTCCATCTTCTGTCATACGCCCCCGCGGGACTATTCGCTTTACCCAGGATTCTGGGCAAGCCTTTGAGCCGCGTAAAATGAGCGCGCTCATCCGTGCTTGGATTAAGCGCTTCATCTATAAATCCGCTGCGGACAGCTTCATTTCAGGCACCGGCGCAAACTTGTACTCACGGCCTTCAAGCCGCGGTGATGGTGTTGCTATGGATATTTACCCGCTCGGAAAGGAGCCTCACCGAAAATCATGAATACGCCCAACGCTCCCACGGGCCGTTGTCTTTTAACTTGATAGCCCGCCGTAGCAAAACTTTTAAGACTGCTATGCGCCTTGCTGCCTCGCCTTCAGCTTTTCGATCAGGGCGTCAATGACCTCGACTGCGTCAGCTACAAATCCGTAGTCTGCCACGTTAAAGATAGGGGCCTCCGGATCCACATTTACCGCGATAATGGTCTTGGCGCCGCGGACGCCGGCCAGATGCTGCACCGCGCCCGATATGCCAAAGGCAATATAGGTATCTGGCTGGACCGTCAGGCCCGTCTGGCCGACCTGCAGATACTGGGGCGCCCAACCCTCATCCACCACCGGGCGCGTGGCGGCCACTGCTCCGCCCAGAAGCTCGGCCAGCTCGTAGAGCTTGTCGAAGTTCTCTTTCGAGCGCAGCCCGCGGCCGCCGCCGACAATGAGCCGGGCTTCGGTGATGTCGGCCTTGGCTGCGTGCGGGTCGGCCTCGCGGGCGAGTATCTGTACCGGGTCTTCGATGCGCTCAGCCAGATCGCTGACATCGACGATTTCAATGTCACACGGGTCGCACGGGGGCGGGGTCGGCAGAGCGTTCGGGCGGACGGTGACCATCTGCGGCCGGTGGTCGGGTGTGCAAATGACGGCGAGCAAGTTGCCGCCATAGCCGGGGTTTATCTGGACAAAGTGGCCCTTTGCGTCAAATTTCAGCTCCAGCGCGTCGGCAGTCAGGCCGGTTTGCAGGCGGGCGGCCAGCCGCGGAGCCAGGTCGCGGCCCATTGCCGTGGCGCTGAACAACACGATGCTTGGCCGGCGCTGGGTCATCAATTCGCCAAGGACGTGGGCGTAGCGCAGGGTGGTGTACTGGGCCAGCGACGGATGGTCGGCGACGAAGGCGCGGCTGGCGCCGTAGCGGGCCGCGTCGGCCGCGGCTTCGCGAACGCCATGGCCGACCAGGACCAGGGCCAGCTCTTCGCCCAGTTGCTCGGCCACTTCGCGCCCGGCGCCCAGAAGCTGGCGAGTGACCGGCGATAGGGCACCGTCGTCAACCTCACCGATGACCCACACTCCGCGCCACTGGTCGCGCTCGTCCATGGATACGCGAGGCATCAGGCACTGCCCTCCCCGTGGATGATGGAGATGATGCGAGCGGCGGCTTCGTCGGGCGGCAGCTCGAACTTTTGGGCGCCAGGCCGGGGCGGCGGCGAGAACAGGTCCAGGACCTTGGTGGGCGAGCCGTACAGGCCGACGTCGTGCGGGTCGAGGCCCAGGTCAGCCACGCCCCAAACAGGCAGGTCGGCCTTCTGGGCGCGCTTGAGCTTGAGCAGGTTGGGCCGGCGGACGCGGTCGGGGTTTTTGACGACGGTCACCAGGGCCGGCAGCGGCACCTGGACGGTCTCGATGACGCCGGCGAGCAGCCGCCGCACGCGCACGGCGCCGTCGGCCAGCTCGACGGTCAGGGCAAAGGTGGCCTGGGGCACGCCCAGCAGCTCCGCCACCTGTGGCCCCACCGAGCCGGTGTCGCCATCGGACGAATGGTCGCCACAGACCACCAGGTCCACGTCGCCGATTTTGCGGACGGCGGCGGCTAACACGCGGGCGGTGGCCAATGTGTCAGCGCCGGCCATGGCGCGGTCGCTGAGCAGGATGGCGCGATCGCAGCCCATGCCTAGGGCGTGGCGCAGGACCTGCTCGGCCGACGGCGGCCCCATGGATATGGCGACCACTTCCGCGCCGGCGGCGTCTTTGATGCGCAGCGCCGCCTCAATGGCGTATTCGTCGAGCGGATTGATAGTCAGTGGCACGCCCTCGCGGATGAGCGTCTTGGTCTGGGGATCAATCCGCACTTCGTCGGTATCAGGCACTTGCTTGACACATACGACGATC
>CAZRSM010000146.1:0-2265 GCA_964602755.1 uncultured Planctomycetales bacterium | reverse complement strand
GCGATTTTTCTCTCTACGATCAGGTGCTCGACATGAGCTTCCTGCTCGGTTGCGTGCCGCAGCGGGCAACAGCGGAAGGAGGCAGTGAACTGGACGCCTATTTCCGCGTGGCCCGCGGCCGCGCTCCCAGTGACGATGTCTGTTGTGGCGGCGTGCATGCCGGCGAGATGACCAAGTGGTTCGATACCAACTATCACTACATCGTCCCGGAACTGTCGGCCGACAGCCATTTCTCGTTGCAGCCGGAACGCCTG
Source organism: uncultured Planctomycetales bacterium (assembly GCA_964602755.1). Classification (GTDB taxonomy): domain Bacteria; phylum Planctomycetota; class Phycisphaerae; order UBA1845; family Fen-1342; genus JALSRY01. Next base: position 2,011 of record CAZRSM010000146.1, on the reverse strand, counting down.
ATCGAGCAGATCCGCGAGGCCCGCGCCCGCGGCCAGGCCTTCAAGCCGGTGATCATCGGCCCGCTCACCTGGCTGTGGCTGGGCAAGACGGTGGACGGCTCGTCACGACTGGCGTTGCTGCCACGCCTGCTGCCGGTCTATCGTGAGCTGCTGCAGCGCCTCGCCGACGAGGCCGTGCAGTGGCTGCAGATCGACGAGCCGATTCTCGTCACCGAGCTGAGCCCCGACTGGCAGCAGGCTTTCCGCGATGCCTACGAGGCGCTGCGCGGCGCCGGCCCCAGACGCCTGCTGACCACCTATTTCGGCCGTCTCGGCGACAATCTGGAGCTGGCCTGCAGCCTGCCGGTGGATGGTCTGCATCTGGACTGCAGCCGCGCCCGCGAGGAAGTGGAACCGGTCATCGACCGGCTGCCGGAGGACCGCATTCTGTCGCTGGGCATCATCGATGGCCGCAATATCTGGAAGACCGATCTGACGGCAACGCTGGATTTTCTGGAGCCAATCCGGCAGCGAATCGGCAAGCGTCTGTGGATCGCGCCTTCCTGCTCGCTGCTGCATGTGCCGGTGGATCTGCAGGCCGAAACCGCGCTCGACCCGGAAATCCGCGACTGGCTGGCCTTCGCGGTGCAAAAGCTGGACGAGCTGGATTGCCTGGCCGAGGCGCTACGCTATGGCCGCGAGCATGTTGAGGGGCGGCTCGAAGACAATGCCCGGGCACTGGAGCGCCGCCGCAACTCGCCCCGCGTGCGCAACCCCGGCGTGCGGCAAAGGCTGCAGGCGCTGGGGGACGACCCGGGCCGTCGCGGCTCGGCTTATGCAGCGCGGGCCGCGGTCCAGCGCCAGAGCCTGCGGTTGCCCTTGTTCCCGACCACCACCATCGGCTCCTTCCCGCAGACGCTGGAGATCCGCCAGCAGCGGCGGGACTTCCGGCAGGGCCGGATCGACGAGGCGGCCTACCGGTCGTTCATGCAGGACGAGATCGCCCGTTGTATCGCCGAGCAGGAACGGCTGGGGCTGGATGTGCTGGTGCATGGCGAGGCCGAGCGCAACGACATGGTCGAATACTTCGGCGAGCAACTCGACGGCTACGCCTTCACCGGCAATGGCTGGGTGCAGTCCTACGGCTCACGCTGCGTCAAGCCGCCGATCATCGTCGGCGACATCAGCCGGCCCCGGCCGATGACCGTGGACTGGATCACTCACGCCCAGTCACTGACCGACAAGCCGGTGAAGGGCATGCTGACCGGCCCGGTCACCATGCTCAACTGGTCTTTCGTGCGCGACGACCAGCCACGCAGCGAGACCTGCCTGCAACTGGCGCTGGCGATCCGGGACGAGGTGCAGGATCTGGAAGCCGCCGGCATCGGCATCATCCAGATCGACGAGGCCGCCTTGCGCGAGGGCTTGCCGCTGCGTCGCAGCGAGTGGCCGGAGTATCTCGGCTGGGCCATCCGCGCCTTTCGCATCAGCGCCAACGCGGTGGCCGACGCCACCCAGATCCACACCCACATGTGCTACTCGGAGTTCAACGACATCATCGAGGCCATCGCCGACATGGACGCCGATGTCATCACCATTGAGACCTCCCGCTCGAACATGGAGCTGCTGGATGTGTTCGAACGCTTTGCCTATCCGAACGAGATCGGCCCCGGCGTCTATGACATCCACTCGCCCAACATCCCGTCGGTGGAGCAGATGGTGGCGCTGATGGAAAAGGCCGCCGAACGGATCCCGGCGGAGCGTCTGTGGGTAAATCCGGATTGCGGGCTCAAGACCCGGAGCTGGGAGGAGGTGCTGCCGGCGCTGGCGCATCTGGTCGAGGCCGCCCGGATCCTGCGTCAGCGACAGGGCAGCCGGGTCGCCTGAGCCTTGCGACAATAAATCCCGGCGCCTCGCCTTTTTCCATTGCCGCCGGCCGCATGTGCGTGCCGACGGCAATTTCGACAGTGCGCTGCCTCACCCCGGAGATCGGCAAGACGCGGGCATACGGGGGCCTCCTTCATTGAAAACG
>CAZRSM010000145.1:0-3289 GCA_964602755.1 uncultured Planctomycetales bacterium | reverse complement strand
ACGCGGGTGCGTATCTGGCCTGCGTCGATGCCGCAGGATGGTGGAAGCCCGCCGGCTGGTTCGGCTTCAATCCCATGGGCTGGGCGCTGGACCCCCTCGACGCGCGCCACATCTATATCCACGACTGGTTCGGCGTGTGGGCATCGGACGACGGCGGCGGGCACTGGCGCGCGGCCATGGACGGCCTGGCCGTGACCTGCGTCCGCGACCTGGCCGTCAGCCCCGTGCGCAAGGGCGAGGCATACATCGGCATGGCCGACGTGGCATTCTTCCGCACGCCCGACGCCGGCCGCACAATCGAGCACTGGGAAGGCAGCTATCCGGCCAGCAACTGCACGAACCTGGCCCTGGAGACCCGCGGCGGCCAGGAGCTTTTGTACTCGGCCGTCGGCCGCGCGCTTTTTGTCAGCCGCGACCGCGGCCGGTCGTGGGAGAAGCTCAGCGAGCTGCCCGACGAGCTAAAGGGCACTCTAGGGCCGGTCCAGCTCGATGCCCACGAGCCTGGCGTTGTCTACTGCGGCCGGTTCTACAGCACCGACGGCGGCCGCACATGGCGCGAATTCACCGCGATGCCCGACGGCTTCAGCGGCCGCACCGTCAGTGACCCGTCCCGGCGCGGGCGGCTTTACGCATGGAACAGCCAGCGCGTGCTCGTCTCGGACGACGGCGGGCGGACGTGGCGCGACGTGGCCGACGGCATCCCCTTCGTCCACCCGGGCCAGCGGCGGATCAATGCGCTGACGGTCGTGCCGAAGACGGGCCGCGTGCTGGTCGGCTGCGATGTCTACGGCGTGCTGGCCAGCGACGACCAGGGCAGGACCTGGCGGCCGGTCCTGCCGCACTACTACGTCACCGCCCTCGATGCCCACCGCGACGGCCGGACGGTCGCGGCAGCGGCATGGGTGCCATGGTACGCGGCGCGCAAGTTCGAGCCGGGCCTCTTTGTCAGCCGCGATGGGGGAGAGACGTGGCGCGAGATCGACAGCGAACTCGGCCCCGTGCCCAGGCCGGCCAAGATCGTCGTGGACCCGGTGGTCGTCTCGCGCATCTGGCTGGGCACGGGCGGCAACGGCGTCTTCATCGGCGAGTTCGCCGAGTAGGTGCCCTGCTGGCGGGTGAGTGGGGGTCGCGTCTTAATGCCGCCGTTGGCAGGCGCCGGGCCACGAGGAACCCTGTGGGGCACGGCCGGAGTCAAATTCAGAGGGCAGACATGCGCGGCGATGGACTGTGCGGCAGCCGGGCAACGGCTTCGCGGCTGAGGGGTGGTCTTATGAGCAAGCTGGCCAGCGGAAGGGCGTGCTGGGCTGTTGTGGCTGTCGTCTGCTGTGTCGCGGCCGCTGCCGACGGACTTGTGGCGACATCGGTGGGCAAGGGTGCTGCGGAGGCGGGCCAGAAGGCCATCATCCTCGACCTGGGCAATGGCGACGAGATCCTGGTGCTGCAGATTACCTACTCCGGCGACGCCAGCGACTTTGCGTGGGTGATCCCCGTCCCGACAATGCCGCGGGCCGACGGCATTGCCCGCGCGCCGGACTGGTTCGTCCAAAGGCTTTTCGAACAGACCGCGCCCAGGGTGGAGACGCTAAGCGGGCAGGAGCGCTATCAGGGAGTAGAGGCGATGGCTGAGCGCGGCAGGCCGCCCGATGCGCTTCCGCCCGAGCAGGTCGTGGTGTGGCAGACGCTCCAGGTCGGGCCGTATACCGCGCAGGTGCTTCAGGCGACCGCGCCGGGCATCCTGGACAACTGGCTCGCCCGACACGGCTACAAGCTGCCTGCGAAGGCGGCGTTGGTGCTGGACAGGTACGTGCGGCGCGGATGGTTCTTCGTGACGCTCAAGATTGCGGCCCCGGCGGTGGGCGAGCGGCTTCGGCAGGGCGACCTGCCAGCATTGGCCATCACCTTCCCCAAGCGCGACTACAGTCTGGTCTACCCGCTGGCCATCAGCAGCATCAGCGCGCGCGGCCGGTGTGCGGTTGACGTGATTGTCATCGCGCGCTGGGCGGCGCAGTGTCGGGAGATGCCGATCGCCCTGCCGCCCCAGCGGCTGAAGACCAGGGGGAAGACCATCTGGCAGGGCATGTGCGAGCTGACCGACGGCGGCCGGCAGGCGCTGCTGCTGTGGCGCTCGCCTTCGACACCGCTGCCGGAAGATGCGGCGCCAGAATTTCTGCCATTCCGCCCGCAGTGGCGCGCCATGTGGTGCCAGCGGGTGTGGATGTGGCTGAAGCCCGACCAGATGCGCGACCTGCACTTCGAGCCGTCGCTGAGGGGTGCGGCGGCAGTCCGGCTCAGCATCGTCCGAAGTCGCCCTGTGAGCCGCTCGGCGCTGGCGGCGCTGCGGCAGCCCCCGGATCAGGTCTACCGACACGCACGGCGGTGGCTGCAGGGCCAGCTCGTCTCGTCCGACCAGGCTGCTGTGGCGTTGATCGCTTTCGTCGTGGTGGTCGGCGCCGTAATTGGCATCCTGGTGGTCATCTTGCTGCGGCGCGTTTTCGGCGTCACGCTCGGCGTGTTGGCCCTGGCCCTATCCGCAGCGTTGCTCTGCAGCGGCGCGCTGGCCGGCATTACCATGCCCGGCGAGTCGTGGTCGGCATGGGATTACGCGGCAGGCAAGATGCACCGCGCTATCGCGCGGTTCGTGGACCGCTTCGGCGCATATCCGCTCCGGGCCGCAGACCTGCTGGCGCGGCGGCCCAGGTACGGCCAGGACGTTAGCGGCAATCGCGTAAGGATTGGGCCATCAGCTCTCTGGCGTCCGCTGCGGCAGCTCCCGCCTGATCCGGTAACCGGCAAGCGCACCACTTGGCTGATCGACCTGGCCGCGCCGGAGCTGGTGACGTCGCGGAGGATGGAGGTCGTGTTTGGGCGCAGCCCTGTGTCACCGGTGAACGTGGCCGAGCTTTTTCCGAGTCTGCATTTCTCTCCCAGACGATAGACTACGAGATCTTAACGATAGAGGATTATCCCCTAACGGGAGAACATTGGGGGAAATCGCCGCTGGTCTAAGAGTTGCGTGGGCTGGGAAAGGCCTTTTTAGTGCGAGAGCGTGGCGATAGATTAGTCGATCCCCGAACTAACTCTCGAAAAACTTACCCGACAGTAACCTCTAGCCGCCCCGATGTTCCCTGGCCAACGAATTAATCTGCCAGCCGATAACAAGCAACTCCCTTAGATGAGGAAGCGATGTGTTGGAGGTCTTCGTCGGCCGGATGCATTTTGAATAGCTCACCATAGATGAAAACTTTCAAGCCTGGGCTATTTCCACAGCCCTTGCCATACCGCGTGTTTC
>CAZRSM010000144.1:0-11698 GCA_964602755.1 uncultured Planctomycetales bacterium | reverse complement strand
CGGCCAGGCCTACAACTTCAGCAACGACGGCGAAATCACGCAGCAGGAATACTTCGACCTGTGGGCCCGCACGCTGGGCGCGCCGCCGGTCAAGACGCACGTACCCTACCGGGCGGCGTACCTGGCCGGCTTTCTGCTCGAATGCGTCGGCCACCTGACCGGCAGCGAAAAGCCGCCGTTCATCACGCGCTACGCGGTGTGGCTGATGGGCCGCCGGTCGTACTTCTCGGCCGACAAGGCCCGCCGCGAGCTGGGCTGGAAGGCCACCACGACCTACGAAGAGGGCGTGCCGCGGACGATCCGGTGGTATCTGCAGGAGGTCGAAGCGGCTGACTAGAGCCCCCTGGCGCGACTCGCGCCGACCGGTCAATACGCCTGCAACACGATCAGTTGCATCTCTTTGCCGTCGTCGGTGCGGCGGCTGCCCTTGCTCTCGATCTCGGCCAGCACGAAGCCCTTGCGGCGCACCTGGCGCACGGGCGGCTTGAGCGCCACACGGTAGTCCTTGAGTGTGCGCAGCGCGTAGAGCGTCGCCTCCCGGCCGTCGAGCTTGACCGTCCCGCGCCGGCCGTAGAGTACGAACGTGCCCACTTTGCTGCTGGGGTCGTCCTCGTAGAACAGCTTCATGCTCCTGATGCGCAGCTTGCGTCCGTAACGGTCGATCAGCCGGTCCAGCCCGGCCAGCGTGCGGTCGCAGCGCTGCTTCAGTTCGGCGTCCTTCTCGATCAGCGGGCGGTATTCCTGCCAGACCTTCACGTAGGCCACGTAGCGCTCGAGCACGTCGAACGCCTGCGAATCGTACTGTTTCCTGAATTCCGCCTGCTTGTGGGCGATGTCGAAGGCGGCATAGTCGCTGCGCGGCCGCCCGCGCCGCACGGCCGTCTCCTCCAGACTCAAGCGATGCTCGATGGCCTTGTGCTCGGCCTCCAGCATCACCCCCAGCCCGTCGCAGTGCCGGCACGGATGGCCTTCGAGCTTGCCCGTGGCCTCGCACCACGTGCAGAAGTGCACCAGCTTGTCCAGCTCCTTGCGGACTTCGCGCAACTCGCGCCGCACGTCGACCAGCGTTGTCTCCTGCGCCCCGGCGCCGCACGCCAGGATTATCAGAACTCCGCCGGTCCCCAGTAGCGTGCGCATGGTCGTTCTCCTCGATTCTGTCGGCGACGTGTCCGCCGGCGCCCATTATAGCCGCCGGGCCCGGGCCGCGCGGCGGGGTAGTGGTTGCCGGCGGGCGGGGCCGCAAATACGATGTTTCGCCACCACGACCCGGCCGGCGGACCGGCCGGAAACCGGCCCCGCCGCGCGCGGCGGGCGACGCCACGAAGGGACCGTAACCATGCGCAATGCCATTCTCGCAGTCGCGCTCCTGGCGCTGCTGGTGTCGGGTTGCCAGCGGCGCGGCGAGCCCGACCCGGCGGATTCCCCGGCCGCCAAGGCCCGCCCGACGCACCGCTACAACGTGCTGCTGGTGACGCTGGACACCACGCGGGTCGACTACCTGAGTTGCTACGACCCGCAGAAGGCCGGCCTGACGCCCAACCTCGACGCCATCGCCGCCGACGGCATCCGCTTCGAGCGGGCCATGGCCCAGGCGCCCACCACGCCCATGTCGCACGCCTCGATCCTCACCGGCCTGAACCCCTACGAGCACGGCCTGCGCGTACTCACCGCCGCCAGCGGCTACCGCCTCGACGAGAAGATCCCGCGGCTCAACAGCGTGCTCAAGCAGCACGGCTGGACGACGGCGGCGTTCCTCAGCTCGTTCACCGTCTCCGAGTACTACGGCTTCGATTTCGGCTTCGACGTCTTCGACAGCGGCGTCGAGACCGACCCCGCCGGCATCGTCGAGTTGCTGCCCGACGGCCGCAAGCGCTGGAACCAGCGCCGCCACCAGCGCCGCTCGGACGAGACCACCGACCGCGTACTCGAGTGGCTCAGCCAGGCCCCGGCCGAGCCGTTTTTTCTGTGGATCCACTACTGGGATCCGCACGACCGCATGGTTCTGGCCCCGCCCGAGATTCTGCGCCGGTTCGTCAAGCCCGGCATGAAGCGCGAGACGCCACCCTGGAAAGAGGCCATCTACCGGGCCGAGATCCACTACGTCGACATGCAGTTTGCCCGCGTGATCGACGCTCTGCGCCAGCGCGGCCTGTATGACAACACGATCATCGTGATCGTCGCCGACCACGGCCAAGGCCTGGGCCAGCACGGCTGGTGGGCGCATCGACTGCTCTACCAGGAAGACCTCCACGTGCCGCTGATCATGCGCATCCCCGGCTGGCCGACCGGGCGCGTGGTGCCCGAGCTGGTACGCACCATCGACATCTATCCCACCGTCATGGAAGCCCTCGGGCTGCCCGTCGGCTCGCGCGTCAGCGGCCGGTCGCTGCGCGGCCTGATCGAAGGCCGCAGCGAGCCGCCGAGGTGGGCCTACGCCGAGGCCATCAACAAGTTCGACGAGATGGGGCACGTCGTGCAGCGTCGACCGAAGGCCGACCTGCTCTATGCCGCCATCGAGCGCGACTGGAAGTTCCTGTTCCGCTACAGCTACCCCGACGAGAGCGAGCTGTATCACCTGGCCGACGACCCGCACGAGCTGGTCAACCTCTACCAGCAGGAGCCCGCCCAGGTCCGCCGGCTCAAGGCCCTGCTGGATGCCTGCAAGTCCTACGTGACCAGACCCTTCGGGCCGACCACCGGCAACCTCGCCGCCCTGGAGCACCTCCAGGCCCTGGGCTACGTAGGCGGCGGCGAAGAGGACGAGGAAGAGGAACCACCCCCCGCCACCCAGCCGACCAGTGCCCCGGCCAGCGCTCCGGCGCCTGTGGACGATCCCAACAACTAGCGGGCGCGCAAAGAAGGCCCCGGTGGAGGGCGGCCGGGGCCTAGAGAGCCTTGCGAAGCCGTGGAAGCTTCAGATAAGAGTATGGCCCATGATAGGATCGTAAACTATTGGGGAAAACCAGTATTTATGGGATGCGCCCCGCCAGGGGGCTGCCCAGGGTGCCAACGTCCCGTGTCGGCGACCCTGGGCCATCCGCCCCGGTCGGCGGCTCACCAGCAGGTCTGGCCGTAGTACTGCAGGAAGGCGGCGACATCCGATAAATCCACGTCTCCGTCGCCGTCGAGGTCGCCGTCGTTCGGTCCCGCGTCGCCCTGCCGCCCGAAGTTGCTCAGCAGGATGGTCATGTCCGCCAGGTCGACGCGCCCATTGCCGTCGAAGTCGCCGGTGCATGCGGCGTTGGAACCAGCGTAAAGTCGAAAAGCGAACTCGAAGTTGATTCCCGGCGCCGGTCCGCCGTACCACACGTCGCTGGCCGGCCGCCAGCTCGGGGCGCCGAAAATCGCGCCCAGCACGTGACCTTCGGTGCGGCCCCGCAGGCTGGCGTCGTGCGAGCTGATCACGAAGTAGTTGCGACCTTGCAGGTAGCCTGCTCCCACCAGCCGCACGCCCACGTAGAAGTGCTCACCCAGGTCGGCCAGCGGGATCGGCTCCTCGAAGACGATCTCGCCCTGATAGGTCTGCACGTAGCTGGCCGGATTGGGATCGGGATCGAGGTCGACGAAGCTGTAGCTGACGCCGGTCAGCTCGACGAGCGTGTTGAACTGGTCATCCAGGAAGATCACGTCGGCGCCGGCGTACTCATAGCCCGGATGACGGCCGCCGATCCACACCAGCCGCGACAGCGCCATGCCCTCGACCGCCATGCCGGCCAGGTCCACGTCGTCGGCCGCCCAGGTGGCCTCGACAACCTGCGTGTTGCGTTCGGAACTCATGTTGAACGTCGCGTCAGCGACCCCGGCCGGGTAGTTGTCCCACAACAGCATCTCCTGACCGGCAACGGAGGCGGTCAGCAGCAGCCCGAAGATCAGAACGGTGACAAGTACGAAGGCGAGCGTGCGACACGGCATCGGCGGACCCTCCGGCTCCAGACCCTGGTTCGAGTACCCGTTGGTCGCCGTCGTGTCACCCGCGAGGGAAGCGACTTTAACAGAATTGTGGAATACGCACAGAATACTGGCAACCTGGGCAAAGCCGGGCCGCGGCGGCCGGTAATCAACGAGGCGGCCCCTTGTTAAGCCCCCGACGATGCACTACAACACCGCCTGTGGGCGCGGCGCTGCGCGCAGCGCGACCGGCGAAATGGATCCCATAACGAGCGCAGCGGCGCGGCATTGCACCGCCGACGTCGGCGCTGCCGCGGCAAGCACCAGGGGACAGGCATGACCAAGGGCGTTAATCGACGGATCGGTCGCTGGCGGCGCAGGGCCGCCATCGCCAGCACCGGGCTTCTGCTGGCCTGGCCGTTGGGCAGTTGCAACCCCGGCGAGTTCACCACCACCACGACCATCACACTCGACGGACGCGAGGTGGTCTCCTGGCTGGTGCGCGCCTGGCTGCTGACGCCGATCGAGCAGGCCATCGACCGCGGCATCGACCGTTTCTTCGACCAGTTTGACGACCAGGACCGTTGAGCCACGCGTCGGCCGCCCGGCCGCGAAGGGGCCGATTCAGCCCGGCGCGTCGGCCGCGCAATCGCGCGGCCGGTGGGAGAGAACGTGCAGAGATGGCTACCGTTCGCACGCTGACAACCGCACTGCTCGTGCTGGCCGGTATCGCTGCCGGCCGGGCCGACGTCATCACCTTGACCGACGGCAGCCGATTGCTGGGCACCGTCCAGCGGCTCGAAGACGGCAAGCTCATCTTCGAGACCAGGTTCGCCGGCGTGCTCGAGATCGACGCCGCGCTGGTGCAGTCGATCAGCACTGACCAGCCCGTCAACGTCAACGTCGACACCGGCGACCGCCTGGTAGGACCGATCAAGTGGCAGCCGCAGATCGGCCACGCCGTCGTGCAGACCCAACTGGGCGGCGTGCCCGTGCCGGTCGAGCGCATCGCCGCCATCTGGCCCAAGGACGGCAAGAGTCCCGAAGTACGCGCCATCGAAAAGCAGATCGCCGAGGTCGAGGCGGCGGCCGAAGCTGCCCGCGCCAGGTGGTCGCTGACGATCGAGGCCGGCCTGCTGTTCCAGCAGGGCAACAACGAGATCCTCATCTCCCGGGGGCGTATCGAAGCCAAGCGCAGGTCGGCCCAGGACCTGCTGCGTCTCTACGCCCTGGGCCACTACGGCGAAGACCACAAGCGCCGCAACACCGCCGAGGCCATCGGCGGCGCGTATTACGAATACATGTTCACCGGCCGCTGGTTCTTTTACGGCTCGATGGAGCTCGAATACGACGAGTTCGAGAACATCGAGTTTCGTCTGTCGACCGCCGTGGGCGCCGGTTACTACTGGCTCAGGAAGGAACACCACGAGCTCAAGACCCGCGCCGGTCTGGGTTATCTGCACGAGACCTACCTGGCATACGAGGACCAGGACGGCAACGAATTGCGCGACCCGCCGCTCAACAGCGTGCAGGCCGACCTGGGACTGGACTACCGCTACGACATAGCCCCCTGGCTGCGGTTCACGCACAGCACCACCTACTACCCCACCTTCAAGTCGGTGCGCGACTATCGCATCGTTTCCGACTCGGCCTTCGCCCTGCCGCTGGGCGACGGCGGTAAGTGGAAGCTCAAGCTCGGCGCCCGCTATCAGTACAAGTCCATCCCCAGCGGCGACGCCGACCGGCTCGACGAAACCTACTACGCCAACATCGTGCTCGAACTGGAATAACCCCGCCGACAGATACGCCCCGCACGGCCAACGCCGCCCGGCCAGTGCGCAGCGACCGGCTGGTGAGGCGGGATGAGCCCCGCCAGTCCACCAGTTTCGACTTCGGCACGCCGGCCGGGCGCTCGGGCAGGCGCAGCTCGATCACGGCACCCTCGGGGTGATCCTGGGCGGGACTGCGGCGCAGGATGGGGTGGAACTCGCCGTCGCAGGCGTAGGTAATCATCACCGAGCCGTCGGTCGAGGCCCCGCGCGTCACCAGAATGCTGGTGCAGTCCGCCAGCGCCGCGGCCGCCTGACAGAGCAGCAACACGGCCCCGCCGGCCGTCGTCAGCGTCGTCTTGAGCATAGTTCGAGTAGTCCTCTTGCTTGGCTCGCAGATCGGCAAGTGGTTTCCGGCTCGCACCGGCAGGGAGGCCCGCAGGCCGTCGTGGCTATTCGAACGCCCGCTGAGGGGCGAAATCGCGTACCGCCACGGGCCAGCACCAGATGTAGGTGATGATCGCACCTGCACCTGCCGCCAACCCGGCTGCCAGCAGTGCCCACGAAGCGGCGGCCAGCTCTTCCGACCACAGCAGCGCCGCGATGCCGCACAGCGCCACGCAGGCGATGATCAGCAATCCGCCGACCACGGCTCCGCGGCCGCGGATCGAACGACCGCGCGGCACGGGCAATACCTGCGCGAAGGCTCCCTGGGCGCCGATCAGCAGCAACTGGCCGAGCAGTCCGATGCCGGCCCCCACGCCCACCACCAGCATCCAGGCTTGCCAGCTTTCCGGATCGGTGCTGTGGGCGCGGATCGTGTCGTGCGACAACAGGGCCAGTATCATCCCCAGCCACAACGGCGAATAATAGGTCCACGGTCCCATGCCGATATCTTAGCAGCCTTGCCCCGCGCCGGCACGTGCGCGGCGCGCCCCCCAGCCTTTACCCGGCCGGCCCGCACAACCGATCTTTAGATAACAGGATCCGGTGCGTCGATGTGGAATGTGCGTCCCATAAAACACGTATTCAGCCGGCCGACAGTGGCCGGCGCGCTGCGCCCGGGCCTGGTGGCAGCCGCGCTGCTGTGCTGCGCGGCGCCGGCGGCCGGCCAGTTGGCCTACCGCGCGCTCGGCCAGCAGCCGCAGAGCGACGCGGCTGAGGCCCGCGAGCTGTACCGCGTGGTGGCGCATTTCGACTTCGATGAGCGCAAGCTGGGCAACTATGAAGACACCCCGTTGCACTGGATCCAGCTCGAAGGGCCGGGTCTGCCGACGCTGATCTCGCGCGGCCGCTTCGACGAGCAGGTGGGTCACGACGCCCCGCCTTCGTTCCGCCTCGACATCCAGACCCGCAACGTGGCCTACGAGTATCAGCATCTCGACCTGACCGTCGTGCCGCACACCGACTACGTCGTTACCGGCTACGTCAAGGCCCAGGGGCTGCGCTACGCCAGCGCTTTCGTGGGAGCCTACTTCGTCGACCGCTTCGGCGACTTCATCGAAGGCAGCCAGCGCATCAGCCGGCTCTTCAAAGCCACCGGGCAGCAGCCCGAGCCGTGGCAGGAGTTCCGCATCCAGTTGCCCGGCGAGTTCCCGGCCGCCTACGCCCTGCGGCTGCAACTCTGGATCCTGCAAGACCATACGTGGCGGCCGCCCGACCCGCGCGAGATCGACCCCATCCTGCGACGCGACGTCTACGCCACCGCCTGGTTCGACGACATCCGCGTCTACCTGTTGCCGCGCGTCAAGCTCGACTTCTCCGATCCCGCCCGGCTGGTGCGGCCCGGACGCAGCGAGTACTTCGTGGTCGACATCAACAACGCCACCGCCGACCCGCTGCGCGCCGAGCTGTCGATCGTCGACCGCACCGGCCGGCTGGTGCACCGCGAGCCGGTCAAGGTGCCCGCCCGCGAAGGCCCGCTGACCGTGATGCCGCCCGAGACGCGCGACGGCTACGCCCTGGCGGCCGACCGCGAGACCACGCCCCGCGTGCGTCTCCCGGTGCCCAGCCTGAACCCCGGGCACTACACCGCCACGCTGCGACTGCTGGGCGGCGCCGGCGCACTGCTGCAACGGGTGGTCTCGTTCGACGTCCTGCCGGCCCTGCCCGGCTCTGCGCAGCGCTACCCCGATCTGGGCGTGGACATGGGCTACACGCCGCCGGCCGACATCGCTTCGCTGCGCGAGCTGCTCGACGCGCTCGGCGCCGGGGCCGTGAAGGTCGGCGTCACCATGCTTGGCCCGATCGACTCGGCCGAGGAATCCAGCTACATCAGGCACCTCAGCGAGCTGCTGCGCATCATGGCCGAGAACCGCATCGAGTCCACCGGCGTGATCCTGCCGCCCCACGCCGACCAGCCGCAGGGCCGTTTTCCGGTCACGGTGCGCAAACTGGTGGGTTCTGACGATTTCTGGCGCCATCTGCTCAATCCGGTGCTGGCCAACCTGGGCGGCCTCGTGCCCACCTGGCAGGTCGGACCCGAACAGCTCGAGCTGGCCGAGCCGGGCGGCTGGACGCCGCGCGAGATCGAACTGGTCCGCACCGAACTGCGCCGCTTCATCACCATTCCGCGCCTGGCCATCCCGCAGCGGCTCAGCGCCGTCCAGCCCACCGGTGAAGACGTCCACGCTGTGTGGGTCGCCCCCGACATCCCTACGCGCAACCTGCCACGACTGATGAAGTTCCTGTCCGAGGACAATCCGGCGAAGTACTGGCTTACAGTGGCCCAGCCACCGGAAGGGTCGGTCGATTACCGGATGAATGTCCGCGAGCTGGCCCGGCGGCTGATCCTGTGCAAGGCCCTCAATCCGGCCCGCGTCTACGTAGCGGCGCCGTTCAACCTCAGCCGCGCCAGCGGGCTGACCGCCTTCGAGCCGGGACGCGAATTCATCGCCCTGCGGACCCTGTTCCACTTCCTGGCCGGCAAGCGGGCCGTGGCCGCCATGCAGCCGGCCGATGATTCGATCGCGATCGTCTTCGAGGACATGGAGTCGAGCTGCCTGGTGATCTGGACCTGGCGCGACCGGCCGTTGCCCAGGCCGGTGGAGCTGTATCTCGGGCCCGGGCCGGTGGCCTACACCATCGACGGGCAACGCGTGCCTCTGACCGTGCGCAACAAACGTACGCTGTTGCCGGTCGGACCCGACCCGCTGATCGTCACCGACCTGCAACCCGAGCTGGTGCGACTGCAGGCCAGCTACAACGTCTCGCCGCGGCACATCGAGAGCCACGAGGCCGACAAAGGCCCCGTCATCACCTTCCAGAATCCCTATCGCCAGCAGCTTAGCGGCGAAATCCTGCTCACCCCGCCGGGCAACTGGCAGGTCGAGCCGGCGGTGATCCCCTTCGTGCTCGAACCCGGCGAGATCTTCTCGCAGCCGCTGGCGCTGGCCCTGCCGCCGCGCGAGATCGCCAAGACCCACCAGTTGATGGTGCGCATGCGGCTGCACTCGCCGGACGAGACCGAGCTGGACTTCCGCGAGCCGATCACCATCGGCCTCAACGGCATCGTGCTCAACTGCCGGGCCTGGTGGGAAGGCGACACGCTGGTCGTCGAGCAGTCGCTGCGCAACATCTCGTCCGATCCGGTGAGCTTTTCGAGCTATTGCGAGCCGCCCGGCCGGGCGCGCGTCGAGGGTGAGTTCCTCGACGTGGCCCCGGGCGAGCTGGCCATGCAGACCTATGTCTTCCCCAACGCCGCCGACCTGGCCGGCGTGAACATCCCCACCGGCGTGCAGGAGATCAACGGCCGCCGATCGCTCGACCAATTTGCCGAGGCTCCCCCGCTCGAAAAACGCTGATTCGTGGTAGTATTAGGGCAATCGACCGCCGGCCGCCCCGGGCGGGCTGCCCCTGCCCGCGCGACCTCACGGGGGCCGACCGATTCCGCCCCCCGCCCGGCATCTGACCGCCGGGATGCTGCCGGCCGGCGCTCTGGAGACCTGGGCGACTATGCGATTGCCGCTCTACAGCCCCGATCAGTCGGTTGCCGAACCAGGTGGCGCCGCGCCGGCCAGCGAGGAGCGCGAGCCGGCCGTCTGTGGCGTGCGCTACGGGGCGATGAACTGGATCGGCGAGTTCCGCATACCCCCGCGGCTGGAACTGCGTTGCGGGGCCAAGGTGGTGGTGCAGACCGACCGCGGCATCGAGCTGGGCCAGCAGGTGGCCTTGACCTGCCCCAAGTGCCCTCAGGCCGTAACCCGTTCTCAGATAAAGGAATACGTCAAGAACAGCGGCCCGGAGTTCTACCGCCCCAAGGCCGGCAAAGTCCTGCGCATCGCCTCGCCCCAGGATGTGCGCGAACACGAGCTGCTCAACGCCTCGGTCAGAGAAGACATCGACCGCTGCGCCCTGATGGCCGCTCAACTGGGGCTGGACATGCAGGTCGTCACCGCCGAGCACCTGCTGGGCGGCGAGCGGATCGTGTTCTACTTCCGGGCCGAGGGACGCGTCGACTTCCGCCAGCTCGTGCGCCAACTGGCCCATCATTATCAGACACGGATCGAGATGCGGCAGGTCGGAGCGCGCGACGAGGCCCGCCTGGTGGCCGACTACGAGGTGTGCGGGCGCGAGTGCTGCTGCAAGAACTTTCTCAAAAAGCTGCGGCCCGTCACCATGCGCATGGCCAAACTCCAGAAATCCACGCTCGATCCGACCAAGGTCTCAGGCCGCTGCGGCCGGCTGCGCTGCTGCCTGCGCTACGAGCACCAATGCTACGACGAACTGAACGCCCGATTGCCCCGCAAGGGCACCCGCGTGCAGACCGAGTACGGCGTGGGCGTGGTCGTCGATCGGCAGATTCTCACCCAACTGCTGATGGTGCGCTTCGAGGACAACCGCATCATCGCCGTCCCGCACGAGGAGACCGCCGAGCCGGGTCAGCCGCTGCCGCACGTCAAGCCGCCGCCGGAGCCCCAGCCGCAGCCCGAGTCGCGCTTCCGTCCCGAGGAACCAGAAGAACAACCCGGCGACAAGCCGCGGCGATCACGTCGGCGGCGCGGCCGCCGACCGCCCCGGGGCGATAAGAAAGCCGCTCCCGCTCAGCCGGCCGAGCAGTCGCCCGCCGATGGCAGCGAGAAGCCGGCTCCGCCGCCGCGCGACGATGCGGGTTCGCAACCGGCCGATGGATCGGCCCAGCCGTCGGCCCCGGGCGACCGCGAGCGCCAGGCCCAGGCGGCCAGTCGGCGGCGTCGTCGCCGGCGGGGGCGCTCACGCCGCAAACCCACCCGGTAATACCACGCCAGGGGGGTTTTTCGGTGATCGGGGTGCCGACAGCGGGGGGCGGAATCTGTAGAATGACTGGCGCCTCGAGAACACACGAGAGCGACGCGATGGGCAAGAGCGCGAAACTCAAACAGTTCGTCATGGACCTGGAAAAGCTGCGCCGCATCGAACGCGCCATCCGGGACGACGGACGCTATCCCCCGGCCGCGTTCGAGTTCCTCCAGCGTGGTCTGGAATACACGACGCGCATGGTCTACGGCAACGAGCTGCCCGAGGGGCCCCACCACGTCACCGGCCAGCAGCTTTGCGAAGGCCTGCGCCGCCTGGCACTGGAGACCTGGGGCCGGCTGGCTCCCCTGGTACTGGCCTCGTGGAACATCACCCGCACACGCGACTTCGGCGAAATGGTCTTCCTGCTGGTCGACATGGGGCTGATGGGCAAGCAGGAATCCGACCGCATCGAGGACTTCGACGACGTATACAGCTTCCACGAAGCCTTCGGCCGCTATGAAATCCCCCTCGACTACTTCGATGAGTCCCGATGAGCGAGCCGAGCAGCATCGACCGCTACCTGCCAAAACTCTCCGAACGCGGCCGACGCTGGGTGCGTTTCATCGCGGTGGTGGCGGCCGGCTACGTGCTGGTGCGGATCGCAGTGGCTTTGCACGCCGTCCTGACCCCCATCGTCGCGGCCTTGGCGCTGGCCTACATGCTCAACCCGCTGATCACCTGGCTCGAGGAACACCGCGGTATCCGCCGCGCCACCAGCGTCTCGGTCGGGCTGGCCCTGCTGGTGCTGGCCGGCTTCACGCTGC